>DASQKT010000066.1:0-21351 GCA_035630415.1 Skermanella sp. | reverse complement strand
TTACGGAACCATAATGACCAGAGCTGAAGCGGCCCAGACCGACGATCTCGACAGCAACCGCATCCGCCTGCACGGCCCGGAAGACTTCGACGGGATGCGGAAAGCAGGTCGGCTCGCCGCGGCCACGCTCGACTTCATCACCCCCTATGTCGTTCCCCGAGTCACCACCGGCGAACTGGACGTGCTGTGCGAGAAGTTCATCCGCGACCACGGCGCGGTCCCTGCCCCCCTTGGCTATCGCGGGTATCCCAAGGCCACCTGTATTTCGATCAACCACGTGGTCTGCCACGGCATCCCCGGCGAGAAGCGTCTGCGCGACGGCGATGTCCTGAACATCGACATCACCGTCATCCTCGACGGCTGGTTCGGCGATACCAGCCGGATGTACCTGTGCGGCGAGAACGTCAGCATCAAGGCCCGGAAACTGGTCGACGTCACCTACGAATCCCTGATGCTGGGCATTGCGGCGGTCAGGCCGGGCGCCACGCTTGGCGATATCGGCTACGCGATCCAGCGCTACGCCGAGTCGCATCGGTTCTCCATCGTGCGCGACTTCTGCGGCCACGGCCTGGGCCGGGTCTTCCACGACGCGCCGTCGATTCTCCACTTCGGTCAGCCGGGCCGTGGGCCGGTGCTGCGCGAGGGCATGTTCTTCACGATCGAACCGATGGTCAATGCGGGGCGCTATGACGTGAAGATCCTGTCCGACGGCTGGACGGCGGTCACCAAGGACAAAAGCCTGTCGGCGCAGTTCGAGCACTCCATCGGCGTCACCAAGGACGGCTGCGAGATCTTCACCCTCTCGCCGGCTGGTTACACGAAACCTCCCTATATCGGCGGCTGATACCATTTCGGCCTGACAACCGATACGCGTCGCGGCTATAAGGATGCATGCTATTGCATGCATCCTTATAGCCGCGAGGACCGCGTGAGTGATATTGATTCGGCCGGAGAGGATTATGCCGGCCATCGGGACCGACTGCGCACCCGTTTCCTGACGGCGGGAGCCGAAGCGCTCCAGGACTACGAGATCCTGGAGATGCTGCTGTTCACGGCCCTGCCCCGCCGCGACGTCAAGCCGCTGGCGAAAGCGCTGCTGCGAAACTTCGGCAGCCTGTGGTGCGTCGTCAACGCGCCGCCCGACGCATTGCGGAAGGCGTTTCCCAAGATGACCGACGGCACCATCGCGGCGCTGACGATCGTGGCGGCGGCTGCGCTGCGGATGACGCGGCAGGAGATCATGAACAAGCCGGTGCTCAGCACGTGGCAGCGGCTGCTGGACTATTGCCAGGGCGTCATGGCGAACGAGGCGACGGAGCAGTTCCGCCTGCTCTTCCTGGACCGCAAGAACACGCTGATCGCCGACGAGGTGCAGCAGCGCGGAACGGTCGACCATACGCCGGTATACCCGCGCGAAGTCATCAAGCGGGCGCTCGAACTTGGCGCCTCGGCGATCATCCTGGTCCACAATCACCCGAGCGGCGATCCGACGCCGAGCCGGGCCGACATCGACATGACCAAGGAAATCGTCACCGCCGCCAAGGCGATGGGCCTGATGGTCCACGACCATCTGGTGATCGGCAAGGGCAAGCATGCCAGCTTCAAGTCGCTCGGAATCATCTGAGCTGTGGTCAGCTGGCGTAGTCGGGCTCTTCCCGGTCGAGAATGCGCTTGAGTGCCGCGAAATGCCGGTCGGAGTTGTCTTCCCCGGCGATCTGCTGGGCCACCTTGCGGGCGAGATCGTCGGGAACGCGCTTGAGCGGCCGTCCGGTGGACATCGCGAGCACCTGGTTCCGGCAGGCCCGCTCCAGGTAGTACATGGAGTCGAAAGCGAAGGCGACGCTATGGCCGATCACGCTGACTCCGTGGTTCGCCATGAACATGATCTGGCGGTTGCCGAGTGCCGCGCACATGCGGTCGCCTTCGGCTTCGTCCAGCGCCAGCCCGTTGTAGTCGTCGTCATAGGCGATCTGATCGTAGAACCGCAGGGCGTTCTGATTGACGGGCTCCAGCCTGCCGCCTTCCAGCGTCGTCAAGGCCGTCGCGTAGGGCATGTGGGTGTGGAGAATGCAGCGAGCCTGGGGAATTCCCCGGTGGAGACGGGAATGGATGAAGAATGCCGTCGGCTCGGGCGGCTCGCCGTCGCCGGCGACCGAGCCGTCCGGTTCGACCAGCAGCAGGTCGGACGCCCGGATTTCGGAGAAGTGGCGTCCATGCGGGTTGACCAGGAACCGGTCGCCCGATGGGCTTACCGCGACGCTGAAATGATTGCAGACCCCTTCGTGAAAGCCGAGCCGCGCCGCCCAGCGGAAGGCCGCGGCGAGATCGATGCGCTGCTGCCTGATATCGTCCGTTTCCATGGCTCCGCCTCTCCCGATGTGCCATCCGCCGGCTCGTCAGCCCGTGCGGGTGCGATCATTTCTCGCGGGCAGTAGTAAAGGGAAACGCTCCGTCGGCAACTCTGCTATAAGGCTGATCCGTACTGTCTGTATGCGGTACTCCTGAAGATCCACACCAAGGCTCCCGGCATGAACGATCTGGATTTCCGCGACGCTCGTGTCCTGATCATCGACGATCAGGAAATGAACATCGCGATGCTGTCGGGCATGCTGAAGAAACACGGCTTCCGTCAACGCTTCTCGGCCAACGATCCCTTCGCGGGGGTCGAAATGTTCCAGCGGATAGCGCCACACCTCGTTCTGCTGGATATCGAGATGCCTGGGATGGACGGTTTTGGCGTCCTTGCCCGCATAAGACAGCTCAGCCCCGATGTGATGATCCCGGTAATCGTGTTGACCGCCCATACCGAGCAGGCGGTGCGGCTGAAGGCGATCGACGCCGGGGCCAGCGACTTCCTGAGCAAGCCGTTCGATGGCATGGAAGTCGTGGGCCGCGCCCGCAACATGTCGATCCTGGGCATGATGTCCCGCCGCATCGCGGACGAGAATCGCCGTCTCGACGAGGCGGTCAAGGTCCGGACCGCGAAGCTGGAGCAGATGATCGAGATTTTGCGGACGGCGGAGCTGGCGCTGTCCGCGAAGGTCAATGCCGCCGCCCAATCGACAAACCTGATGCGCGCCCTGGCTGCGCGCGGCGCGCGGAACTTCGCTTCATTAGCGGAAACAGTGCTGGAAACCAGCCTGTCCAACGCGGGCGAAACGCCGGAATGGCTAGCCGTCAGCGGCGCCGCCGAGCGTATCAAGCTGACCGCCGAGGAAGTCGAGCTGATCGTGGATGCCGAACGCCGCGACCTGACTCTGTCGCGCCAGCGCATCGAAATCAGGAGTGCCGTAACGACGGCGGTAGCGGCGGTTTCGGGGACGGCCGGGTCGCGCCAGATCACGATCAACGTCCAGTTGGAACAGGCTCCTACCCATGTCGTGACCGACATGAGCTGGTTCGGCGTGGCGCTTCAGCGGGTCCTGTCGGAGGCGATCGACTGCTCACCCTCTCCCGGCACGGTCAGGGTCGGGTGGGAGGACGGAGCAACGGGAAGCGGCTGGCTGCGCGTTGCCGATTCAGGCGCGGAAGTGACGCTGGAACAGCCGCGCGACCTTGCAATGCCGTTCGACGTGCGGCGCGTTCAGCCGGCGGGACGGGATGCGCGGACCGGGCTGGGGCTTACAATCTCCGCAGCACTGATGCAAATGCTCGGGGGTGATCTGGATATCCAGGGCACTACCGAGGGCGCCATCTACCGGATGCGCGTTGCGACCGAATAGGCCGGGCAGCCCTGGAAACGAAAGAAGGCGAGCGGCTTTCCAGCCGCTCGCCTTCTTCGATCCAAGAACCGAAAGAGGATCAGATCTTGTCCTTGATGTCGCCGGCACCCTTCTGGATCTTGCCTTCGGCCTTATCCAAATTGCCTTCATCGACAAGCTTCTGATTGCCGGTGGCCTCGCCGATGCCTTTCTTGACATCGCCTTTGATATCCTTGGCCGCACCCTTGATCTGATCGCTGTTCATCGCTTTTTGTCCTTCGGTTGACTTCTACCTATACAACACGCACCGATGTCATTTGTTCATCCATTCGTTCTCGCCGCATGACCGTATCCCAGGTATCGCTATGGCGATTCCGGCTAGCGCCCGCTATGGTCGCCGCGATCCGCCGATCGCCCCGCCAACCCGCTGCGTTGAGAGATGAACGATGATTCCGCGCTACAGCCGCCCGGAAATGGCCCGTATCTGGGAACCGGAAAACAAGTTCCGCATCTGGTTCGAGATCGAGGCCCATGCCTGCGATGCCCAGGCCGATCTGGGAGTGATCCCGCGCTCCGCCGCCGAGGCCGTCTGGCAAAAGGGCAAGTTCGACATCGACCGGATCGATGAAATCGAGCGCGAGACCAAGCACGACGTCATCGCCTTCCTGACCAACCTGGCCGAATATATCGGACCGGACGCCCGCTTCGTCCACCAGGGCATGACTTCGTCGGACGTGCTCGACACGACGCTGGCCGTCCAGATGACCCAGGCGGCCGATCTGCTGCTGGCCGATCTCGACGCGCTGCTGGCCGCCTTGAAGCGCCGCGCAATCGAGCACAAGGACACGCCGACCATCGGCCGCAGCCACGGCATCCATGCCGAGCCGACGACGTTCGGCCTAAAGCTGGCGGGCCACTACGCAGCCTTCGCCCGCAACCGGGAGCGTCTGGTCGCGGCACGGGCGGAGATCGCGACCTGCGCCATTTCCGGCGCCGTCGGCACCTTCGCCAACATCGATCCCTATGTCGAACAGCACGTCGCCGACAAGTTGGGGCTGAAGGTCGAGCCGGTCTCGACCCAAGTCATCCCGCGCGACCGGCACGCCATGTTCTTCGCGGTTCTCGGCGTGATCGCCTCGTCGATCGAAAATCTGGCGGTCGAGATCCGCCACCTCCAGCGGACCGAGGTTCGCGAGGCGGAGGAATTTTTCTCACCGGGTCAGAAGGGCTCGTCGGCGATGCCGCACAAGCGCAACCCTGTCCTGTCGGAGAACCTGACGGGCTTGGCGCGTCTGGTCCGTGCGGCGGTGACACCGGCGCTGGAGAATGTGGCCCTGTGGCACGAGCGGGATATCTCCCACTCCTCCGTCGAGCGTGTCATGGCACCCGACGCCACGGTCACCCTGGACTTCGCGCTGGCCCGCACCATCGGCATGATGGAAAAGCTGGTGGTCTATCCCGAGCGGATGAAGAAGAACCTGGATGATCTGGGCGGGCTGGTGTTCTCCCAGCGCGTTCTGCTGGCCCTGACCCAGGCCGGCATGAGTCGCGAGGGCGCTTACGTCGCGGTCCAGCGCAACGCGATGGCGGTCTGGCGCGAAGGCGGCAGCTTCCTTCAGAACCTTCAGAACGATCCGGACGTGACCCAGCACCTGGATGCCGATGCCCTGGCGTCGCTGTTCAACATGGCGTACCACACCAAGCACGTGGACACGGTGTTCAAGCGCGTCTTCGGCGAGTGAGTGCACTGCGGGGACTGGACGGTGCGAATCGCACCGTCCAGTCCCCGCAGGACCTTTGGCCGCTACTCCTTCACGATCTGGTCGTGGGCCACCTTCAGCAGCAGTTCGGCTTCCTTTTCGACCCGGTGGCGGCTGATGTCGATGCCATGACTTTCCAGGTCGGTACAGACCCGGCGGACGATGTCGGCGCTGCCGGCCTCTTCGAAATCGGCATCGACGATCGAACGGGCATAGGCCATGGCTTCCGAATCCCCGAACTTCATCTGCTCGGCGGCCCAAAGTCCCAGCAGCCTGGCCCGGCGAACCTGGATCTTGAACAGAACCTCCTGTTCATGACCGAACTTGTTTTCGAATGCTCTCTCGCGCTCTTCAAAGGTGGTCATTCGACCTTCTCCTCCGGTGGGCCTGGAACCAGCAGGCGGGCCATCGATTATGAGAACCATATCGCTACGGCCGCTCTATAGACTACATAATGACAAAGCGAGGGGACGACCATGTGCTCAATCGTCATTCTACGCCAGCCGGGCGCGACATTTCCGCTGATCATGGCAGGCAACCGCGACGAAATGGCCGGCCGGCCCTGGAAACCCCCGGCCCGTCACTGGCCTGACAGGCCTGATCTGATCGGCGGCATCGACGAACTCGCCGGCGGAAGCTGGCTGGCGCTGAACGATACCGGCGTGGCAGCGGTCGTGCTCAACCGCATGGGCACGCTTGGGCCGGAAGACGGCAAGCGCAGCCGGGGCGAGCTGGTGCTGGACGCGCTCGACTATCCTGACGCGGCGGATGCCGCGCGGTCGATGGTCCATCTCGACCCCGCAGCCTACCGCCCGTTCAACCTTGTGGTCGCCGACAACCGCGACGCCTTCTGGTTGACCCTGCGCGAGGGCGCCAAGCGCATCGTCGCGGAGCGCATCCCGGACGGGCTGTCGATGGTGACCGCGAACGACCTGAACGACGACTCGAGCGCCCGCATCAGGTTCTACCGTCCGCTGTTCGCCCATGCCCCGGCGCCCGATCCGGAAAAAGGTGACTGGCGCGCTTGGGAAAAGCTGCTGGGCAGCAGGATCTGGGACGGCGACGCCGGACCGCGCGGCGCGATGTGCGTGGTGACGCCGACCGGATTCGGGACAAGCAGCAGCACAACTCTTGCACTGCCTAGCGTCGAGCATCCGGAAATCAAGCCGGTATTCCGGTTCTGCCCTGGACGGCCGGATGAAACACCATGGCTGGACGTCGATCTGGAGTGAACCAGTTTTGCTTTCGTCCGCAGCACGCAAGGGCCTGCGCAAGTGGGCTGCATTGTGCTAAACATAGTTGCTTGCTATATCAGCAACCATATTACCTGGACCGGTTCGTATAATCCGGTCCTGCCACTTCGGAAGCCCACCATGACGCGACGCAGGCGGATCTACGAGGGCAAGGCCAAGGTCCTGTTCGAAGGGCCGGAACCTGGCACTCTGGTTCAGTATTTCAAGGACGACGCGACCGCCTTTCACAACCAGAAGCGTGGGATCATCACGGGCAAGGGAGTCCTCAACAACCGGATCTCCGAATACCTGATGACCAAGCTCGGGGAAATCGGCGTCCCGACGCATTTCGTGCGCCGCCTCAACATGCGCGAGCAACTCGTCCGCGAGGTCGAGATCATTCCCATCGAGCTGGTCGTCCGCAACGTGGCGGCGGGATCGCTGTCGAAGCGGTTCGGGATTCCCGAAGGGACACAGCTCCCGCGCTCGATCATGGAGTATTATTACAAGTCGGATGAGTTGAACGATCCGATCGTTTCGGAAGAGCATATCACGGCGTTCGGCTGGGCCACTCCCCAGGACCTCGACGACATGATGGCGCTGTCGCTGCGGATCAACGACTACCTCTCCGGCCTGTTCCTGGGCATCGGCCTGAAGTTGGTGGACTTCAAGGTGGAGTTCGGCCGCCTTTGGGAAAACGACGAGATGCGGATCGTCCTGGCCGACGAGATCAGCCCGGACAACTGCCGTCTGTGGGACGTCAAGACCAACCAGAAGCTGGACAAAGACCGGTTCCGCGAAGACCTGGGCCGGGTCGAGGAAGCCTATCAGGAAGTGGCCCGCCGGCTGGGTATTCTGCCTGAAGGCGGAGTCGACACTTTCAACACGCCCAAGCCGGCGCCATAACGGCCGTCACCGGACGGTCGATTTCCAAAGCAATTCCACCGAAGCAGTTCCACCAAAGCAGTTCCAAGGGCGATCCCATCATGAAGGCAAAGGTTCACGTCACCCTGAAGCGCGGCGTTCTCGATCCCCAAGGCAAGGCCATCGGCCATGCCTTGCAGTCGCTGGGGTTCGGCGGCGTCGATGACGTTCGTCAGGGCAAGTTCATCGAGCTGGATCTGGCCGAAACCGACCGCGACGCCGCCCAGAAGGCGGTCGAGTCCATGTGCCAGAAGCTGCTCGCCAATACCGTGATCGAGGATTACCGCATCGAACTGGCGGACTGATCCGCCGACAAAAGCGTCCTTTTAGTGACACCTCACGACTTAGTGACACCTCACGAGACCGCGATACAGGCTCTGCTGACGCGCGACCCGCTGTTCGGGAACTGCCTGAACATCGGCGGAACGCTTCCGGAGCCTGTCTTGCGTGCGCCGGCTGGCTTTCCGGGGCTGTTGCGGATCATCCTGGAGCAGCAAGTCTCGACCAGGGCCGCCGAAGCGATGTGGCGCAAGCTGTGCGGCGGGGGCGACTGGATCAGTCCGGAGGCCGTGCTGGCACTGGACGACGATGCTCTCCGGCAATGCGGCTTCAGCCGTCAGAAGATGGCCTATGCCCGTGGTCTGGCCGAAGATGTCGTATCCGGCCGGCTCGACATCGAAGCCGTTCATGGGATGGCGGACGACGACGCCCTGGAGTCGCTGGTGCGGATCAAGGGGATCGGTCGCTGGAGCGCCGAGATCTACCTGCTGCTGGTGCTGGGGCGCCCGGATGTCTGGCCGGTGGACGATCTGGCTGTCGCCGTCGGGCTGCAATGGCTGCTCGGCCGTGACGAGCGTCCTCCCCGCGATGAGCTGATCGCTCTTGGCGAACCGTGGCGGCCATACCGGAGTACGGCGGCGCGGCTGGTCTGGCACTATTACCTTCAGGTGGCGCCCGAGCGCCGGCGAGCGAAGTTGGCGCGATAACTATTGCAATAATCCTGGAAGCTTTGGCGTACGCTCCTAAATCGAAGGAAGAAACGCTGGATAAAACCGCAAGGGAGGTACGCAATGACAAGCTCTACCGGTCACCTGAAGGGAAATTTGCCTGCCGGGGTCATTTCCCGGTTCACGCTTGCCCTGTTCATGCTGGCGGCGGCATCCTTGCCCTCCCTTGCGGCCCCGCGCGAATACAAGATCGATCCCGAGCACGCCTCCATCGGTTTCCTTGTCTCCCATATCGGATACCAGAACGTACTGGGCATGTTCCGCGAGGTCGCGGGCAGCTTCCGATTCGATGAGGAAACTCAGGCGATCTCCGACGTGACGATGACGATCAAGACAGCCAGCATCTTCACCAACCATGAGAAACGCGACGAGCATCTGCGGAAGGAGGAGTTCCTCTGGACGGAGAAGTATCCGGAGATGACCTTCACGATGACCTCCGCCCAAAAGAACGGCGAGCGAACCGGCAAGCTGACCGGCAACCTGACCCTCCGGGGCGTGACCAAGCCGATCACCCTGGACGTTACGCTGAACAAGGTCGGTGAGTATCCGTTCGGCGGCGGGCTGTTCTCCAAGCCCAACTACGTCGCGGGCATGTCGGCGCGCGGCAGCTTCAAGCGCAGCGAGTGGGGCGTGATGTACGGTACCGACAACGGCTGGGTCGGCGACGAGGTGCAGCTTATCATCGAGCTTGAGGGCATCCGGCAGGGCTGACGCGGGAGTGCCGGGTCAGCTGGCGCCAGAGCCGGAAGACGGTTCGCATGGCTGATACCCGGCCCAATCGGGAAATAGCCTATCCCGAATGGCCAGCCCGGACTTGCATTGAACAGGCTGGCTCTTTAGTGTCTGCGGCAATTGCCGCTGGGGCATAATCTCCAAGGAAGTTGTCGAAGCGCCTCATGAAGGCTGCCGTCATTGTTTTTCCCGGCTCCAATTGCGACCGCGACGTCTGCGTTGCCTTGGAGCATGCCACGGGCGAAAAGCCCGCCACAGTCTGGCATCGTGACAGCGACCTTCCAAAGGTCGATCTGATCGTCGTTCCAGGCGGATTCTCATACGGCGACTATCTGCGCAGCGGCGCGATGGCCGCGCAGTCTCCGGTCATGCGCGAGGTCGTGGCGCGAGCCAATGCCGGCGTGCGGGTGATGGGGGTCTGCAACGGCTTCCAGATCCTAACCGAGGCACGGCTGCTGCCCGGCGTCCTGATGCGCAATGCCGGCTTGAAGTTCATCTGCCGCACGGTGGACCTTCGGGTAGAGAATACCGACAGCGCCTTCACCTCGGCCTACGCCAAGGATCAGGTCGTCCGCTTCCCGGTCGCCCATCACGACGGCAACTATTTCGCCGACGCCGATACGCTGGCGCGGGTCGAGGATTCCGGCATGGTGGCGTTCCGCTACGTGACGCCCGACGGGATTGTCGATGCGTCGGGCAACCCCAACGGCTCCGCCAACTCCATCGCCGGCCTGTTCAACGAGAAGCGCACGGTGCTGGGGCTGATGCCGCATCCGGAGCGCGCGTTCGAGCCGCTGCACGGCAATACCGACGGTCGCGCGATGTTCACCGGCCTTGTGGAGGCTCTGTCGTGAGCAAGCAGTCACTGGAACCCGCCGTCACCGTCGAACTGGCCGCCGAATACGGCCTGTCGGCCGACGAATATCAGCGGATGCTGGAGATCACCGGACGGACGCCGTCGTTCACCGAACTCGGCATCTTCTCCGTCATGTGGTCGGAGCACTGCTCGTACAAGTCGTCCAAGGTCTGGCTGAAGCAATTGCCGACGACAGCGCCGCATGTCATCTGCGGACCGGGCGAGAATGCCGGCGTGATCGACATCGGCGACGGTCAGGCCGCCATCTTCAAGATGGAAAGCCACAACCACCCGTCCTTCATCGAGCCCTACCAGGGTGCGGCGACCGGAGTGGGCGGCATCCTGCGCGACGTCTTCACGATGGGCGCGCGGCCGATTGCCAACATGAACGCGCTGCGCTTCGGCAGCCCCGACCATCCCAAGACGCGCCACCTGATCTCCGGCGTGGTCGCCGGCATCGGCGGCTACGGCAACTGCGTCGGCGTGCCGACGGTCGGCGGCGAGACGAACTTCCATCCCTCCTTCAACGGCAACATCCTGGTCAACGCGATGACCGTGGGGTTGGCCGATGCCGACAAGATCTTCTACTCGGCGGCAGCCGGCATCGGGAACCCGGTCGTCTATGTCGGGTCGAAGACCGGCCGCGACGGCATCCACGGCGCCACCATGGCCTCGACCGAGTTCACCGAGGACTCGGAGGAGAAGCGGCCGACGGTCCAGGTCGGCGACCCGTTCACCGAAAAGCTGCTGATCGAGGCCTGCCTGGAGCTGATGGCGACCGACGCCATCGTCGCGATCCAGGACATGGGCGCCGCGGGCTTGACCTCCTCCTCGGTCGAGATGGCCGGCAAGGGCGAGTTGGGTATCGAGCTGAACCTTGACGACGTGCCGCAGCGCGAGACGGGCATGAGCCCGTACGAGATCATGCTGTCGGAAAGCCAGGAGCGCATGCTGATCGTACTGAAGCCGGGCCGCGAGGAACTGGCGAAGGCGATCTTCGACAAGTGGGAACTGGACTTCGCCGTCATCGGCCGTGTCACCGACACTGGCCGGCTGGTGCTGAAGATGCATGGGGAAACCTACTGCGATCTGGAAGTAGCACCGCTGGTCGATCGTGCGCCGCTCTACGAGCGTCCGTGGGAGCCGACCCCGCCGCAGGCCGATATCGACGCGGCATCCGTCCCCCTGCCCGGCCCGGCCACCGAGATCCTGCATCGCCTGATCGGCTGCCCCGATCTGGCGTCGCGCCGCTGGATTTGGGAGCAGTACGACAGTCAGGTCGGTGCCGACACCATCGCCCTGTCCGGCGGCGACTCCGGCGTGGTCCGCGTCCACGGCACGAACAAGGCGCTGGCCATCACGACGGACTGCACGCCGCGCTACTGCTTCGCCGATCCGGTCCGGGGCGGCGCACAGGCGGTCGCCGAGGCATGGCGCAACCTGACGGCGGTCGGCGCCAAGCCGCTCGCCATCACCGACAACATGAACTTCGGCAATCCGCAGAAGCCCCGCATCATGGGCCAGTTCGCCGGCTGCATCCAGGGCATGGTGGACGCCTGCACCGTGCTGGAGTTCCCCGTCGTCTCGGGCAATGTAAGCCTCTACAACGAGACGAACGGCGTCGGCATCCTTCCGACCCCGGCGATTGGCGGCGTCGGGCTGCTGAGTGATGCGACGCTGGCGGTCAACATCGCCTTCAAGGCGGCGGATCAGGCGATCCTGCTGATCGGCGAGACCAGGGGCCATGTCGGGCAGTCGCTATACCTGCGCGAGATCCATGGCCGCGAGGAAGGCTCACCGCCGCCGGTCGATCTGGCTGCCGAGAAGCGGAACGGCGATTTCGTCCGCGACCTGATCGGCAAGCGCGCGGTCACCGCCTGCCATGACCTGTCGGACGGCGGGTTGCTGGTGGCGCTGGCGGAAATGGCGATGGCCGGCAAGCTGGGCGCATCCATCGACGTGCCGACGGGAACCGGCGAGGCTGGATTCCTGTTCGGCGAGGATCAGGGACGCTACGTCGTCACGACATCGGATGCAGACGCCGTCGTGGCTCAAGCCCAGGCCGCCGGAGTATCGGTGCTGCGACTTGGCACCACGGGCGGCGACGCGTTGAAACTGAACGGCGGCGATGCCATATCGGTGGGTGGTCTCAGGACGGCCCATGAAGCTTGGCTGCCCGAATACATGGCGGGTAGTCTGGAATAATGAATTCACGAGCTGAGCGGGAAGGCTGAAAATGGCGATGGACGCTGCTCTCATCGAGAGCCTGATCAAAGAAGGCATCCCCGATGCCGACGTGCGGATCGAAGATCTGCGTGGTGATGGCGACCATTACGCCGCCTATGTCGAGTCCGCGACCTTCAAAGGCAAGACGCGCGTTCAGCAGCACAAAATGGTCTATGATGCCTTGCAGGGACGCATGGGCGGCGAGCTTCACGCCCTTGCTTTGCAGACATCGGTTCCGAAAGACGCTTGACCGGGCCACGGCGCCGGTCGTTTTGACGAGGATATCGAGATATGGATAACTCCGTAGCAGAGCGGATCAAGAGCGACATCGAGTCCAACGATGTCGTCCTCTACATGAAGGGAACGCCCGTGTTCCCGCAGTGCGGCTTCTCGTCCACCGTGGTTCAGGTGCTGACCCATCTTGGCGTCAAGTTCAAGGGCGTCGACGTGCTGACCGACCCGAGCATCCGCGAGGGCATCAAGCAGTTCAGCAACTGGCCGACCATCCCCCAGCTCTACGTCAAGGGCGAGTTCCTGGGCGGCTGCGACATCGTCCGTGAGATGTATCAGACCGGCGAGCTTCAGGAACTGCTCAGCACCAATGGCATCGACGTACAGGTAAAGGCCTGAGGATTTCCCTCTGGTCCCAGGCTTGACGAACGGAAAGGGCTCCGCTTGCGGAGCCCTTTTTGCATGATACATCATCTTTCCTATTACTTAAGTTGCCCAATCGTTAAGCGGTCAGTAATGCTTAGTGAGCAAAGTCAAAGCCTTCGGTGATAAAAGCAAAAAGAGGGTTCCGTTATGTCTGACGGATCGGGCACGGCAGGTTTAGGCAGTTTCACCAGCCGGCTGACTCTGCGTTTTCTGGGCTCGGCGGTGGCTTTCGCGCTGCTGGGGATCGGCGTCGTGGGAGCTTCAATGTCGGTCCTGGTTCTGCTCGGAATGCGGCGCTTCTCCCATGACTGGGAAACCCTGATGACGAACAACCGGATCGAAGGGGCGGAGGCCTTGACCTCCACCGTTTCGCTGATGTCGTTCCTCGTCACCTGGGGCAGTGTCGCGACGATCGCCACGCTGATATCGGTCGGGCTGTTCTTTCTGTGGTTCACCCGCAGCCGGGTGGTCAATCCGCTGATGAACCTGACCGGCGCCATCGATCAATTGGCCGGCGGCAAGCAGTCCGTCACGATCCCCTACGCCGATCACGTCGACGAGATTGGCGTCATGGCGCGCGCTGTGCTTGTCCTCAAGCAGAACACCATCGAGAAACTGCGGCTGGAAGCGGAGCAAGCGGCGCTGAAGCAGCAGGCGGAACTTGAGCGGCGGCGGGTCCTTGGCGATCTCGCCAACCAGCTCGACGAAAGCGTCGGCCATGTCGTCGAGACCCTGTCGGGCGCCGCAACCGACCTTCAGTCCAATGCGGCCGTCATGCTGACGTCGTGCTCCGATGCCCAGGAACGGTCGGCGGCGATAGCCTCGACGTCCCGCACGTCGTCGGCCAGCGTCGAAAGCCTTGCGTCCGCCGCCAAGGCCCTGTCCGACAGCATCGAGGAAATCGAGCATCAGACCGGTCAGGCGACGACAGTTACCCGTGCCGGCATGCAGCAGGTCGCCACGACCAACGAGGTCGTGGCAGGCCTGAGCGACACCGTGCGGGAGATCGGTCAGGTGGTCGGCATGATCGGCGAGATCGCCGAGCAGACCAACCTGCTCGCGCTCAACGCCACCATCGAATCAGCGCGGGCCGGCGTTGCCGGCAAGGGTTTCGCCGTGGTCGCCGGCGAGGTCAAGAATCTTGCCGGGCAGGCCAGTCGTGCCACCGAGGAAGTCACGCGCAAGATCCAGCAGATCCAGGAAGTCACCGGCCGCGCGGTTTCCACCATGACCAGCATCGCGCAGACCATCCAGCAGATCGGCGGCATTGTGACCGGCATCGCGTCCGCCGTAGAGCGGCAGAGCGGCGCTGCCCGGACCATCGCCCATAACGTGGACACCGCGTCCGACGGAACGCGCCGGGTCTATGGCGACATCGAGCGGATCGCCTCCTCCGCCCAAAGCACGGGCAGGACGGCGGACGAGGTCATGCGGTCGGCCAGTGCTGTGAACCAGAAGGCGACGGACCTGCGCAGCACGGTCGACAGCTTCCTCCAAAAGCTTCGCAGCGCATAACGGCAGCGTCTCCGACACTTCTGATCCGCATCCGGCGCCGCAGGCCAGTCATGCCGTCGGCGCAGGCATGCGGATGGACAGCTTTGTCCGCTGGCGTGTTAATGAGCGGATATGTCCAAATCGCCGCACATTCCTTCAAGGGAAACGTCCGACGCACGTATCGTACGGACGCCTGTCGATCCCGCCGTCGTTGGTATCTTCTATGCCGTGGGCGCCTTCTTCATGTGGGGGCTGGCGCCCCTGTTCTTTCGCGCTTTGAAGCCGGCAACGCCGATTGAGATCCTGTCGCACCGGGTCATCTGGTCGCTGCTGCTGATGATCGTCCTGGTCGCTGTCCTGCGTGACCTGCGCGACTTCCCGCGCGCTTTGTCCAGCCTGCGCAAGGTGGGACTTTACGTGCTGACGACGGCCCTGGTGACGACGAACTGGGGCTTGTTCATCTGGGCGGTCAACAACGACCACATCGTGCAGACTAGCCTGGGCTACTACATCAACCCGCTGGTCAATGTCCTGCTCGGCGTGCTGTTCCTGGGAGAGCGGCTGAACCGCAAGCAAGCGCTGTCCGTCGGACTGGCGACACTGGGGGTCACCAGCTTGCTTGTCAGCCTGGGAGAGTTGCCGTGGATCTCGCTGACGCTGGCGACATCCTTCGGATTCTACGCCCTCATCCGCAAGAAGGCCGCGATCGATCCGCTGGTCGGCCTGCTGGTCGAGACCGCTATGCTGACACCGCTGGCGCTGGCGTACCTGCTCTGGCTGTGGGGCGACGGCACGGCGACGTTCTCGCTCCAGGCTCCCGGCATGGCGTCCATGCTGGTCATTTCCGGCGTCATCACCGCACTGCCACTGATCTTCTTCAACCTGGGCGCACAGCGGCTGAAGCTGTCCACCATAGGACTGATGCAGTATCTGGCTCCTACGCTTCAACTGGCGATTGGGGTCATGATCTTCGGCGAGGAGTTCACCGGCGCCCATGCCTTCGCCTTCGGCCTGATCTGGGTAGCGCTGGCGGTATACAGCACCGACGCCTTCCTGAGCCACCGCGCCCGACACTAAGCCTTACATCCGCTGAACCAGCGAGGCGGCACCACAGGCGGAGTGCTACCGCGTCGATCCCGACGCCGCGCGCTCCTCGAGCAACTCGCGAAACGGCCTGCCGCGCGAACCCGGCTGTTCCGTCAGGACAATGGCGAAATCCACTCCTTCCAGGCCGGGCGTGTGCATGACCTCGGTGATTTTGAAGGTCGAGAGCGAGCCGCTTTCCTCGAACTGGACCCACTCCCCGATACTCGGCTCAAGCCGCAGGTCCTTGTCGCTCCAGACGGGCTTATCGCCTTCTCTGACCAGCAAGCAACGACAGCGGATACTCATGTGGCGATTCTCCTGGTTGCAAGATGCCGAAAAGCGCCGGCGTGATGGATCGCTACTTCCGCCTCGACACCCGCTAGTCAACCAGTACGGCGAGGCGCCGGTTCCACGGTAAAGCCATCCGTGACGACAGGTCTATTGCCGTCGACCGGCTGGACGAAAGACATAGATCTAAAATCAGATCAAGTACTTAGCGCAACTTTAATCGGGATTGCCGAGCATGACGAATACTTGACCAGCCCACAGCACTGACTGGCCACGTTTCGAAAGATAAAAAAATCAAGGATATCTCATGCCATCGATCCCGTCCGCTTCGAGACGTTTCGGCTCTCCTGGTATCGGAGCATCGCTGAACCTTATCATCGCCATGCTTTGCCTGATCCTGGTCGGCATCACCGGCTCGACGTTGCTCGGCGCCCTCGGAGCAGTCAGGTCCGCCGAGCAGACGGGCGAGTTGGCGCGTGCCGGTCGCGACGTCTTCACGGCACTCCAGAACGTCCGGATCGAACGCGGCAGCACTCGCCTTCAGCTCGAAGCCCAGGATGCCGCAGCGGCAACCTTGCTTACGAGCCTGGAATCTCTCCGCACCAAGTCCGGCACGGCGCTGGAAGCATTAATCACGGTCTGCGGACGCATCGATTGTGCCGATAAGGGCGAGATGGCGGAACTCCAGGTGCGAAACGATCGGCTGGCGACGTTGCGTCCGGAGATCGACAAGGGCCTGCGCCAGCCGTTGCCGGCGCGCCGTGACGGGATCGCGAAAGAGGCGAATGCCACCATCACCGCTTTGATCGACCAATTGGAACTAATTTCCAAGCGGCTGGCGGCTCGGCTCGGCGGCGTCGATGCCTTCACTGCCGTCCAGGTCGCGATCAAGGATGCGGCCTATGTGGCCCGTGATGCAGCCGGTCTCGAGAAGTATCCGGTCGCGGCCATCATCAAGGACAAAGCTATCTCGGTCGAGAACCGGGCCAAGATCGCGGAGCTTCGGGGCAAGGTCGATGCCGGCTGGAAACTGGTCAAGGAAATCGTCGAACGTCCCGGCATGCCGGCGTCGGTCGTGACCGCCGCCGCCGCCGCGCAGGCTGCCCATTTCGGCACCACGGCCAAGATGAGCGACGAGATCCAGCAAGCCGTCGCCGCCGGCAAGGATTCGCCGGTAGGGGCAACGGAGTTCAGCAAGGCCGTCGACGCCGGAACGACCAGCCTGGTCGCAGTCTGCGAGGCGGCGCTGGACGCCATCGTTCACCATGCCGACGCCAAATCTTCCGAGGCTTCGAGCAACCTGACGCTACAGGCCGGTCTGCTGCTGCTGGCCGTCGCAATCGGCGTCTGTGCCCTGGTGGTCATCCGAAGGCGGATTCTGCTTCCGATCGACGGCATCACAGGTGCAATGCTGCGCGTCGCGGGGGGCGACCTGTCCGGCGCGGTCCCCTATGCGGATCGGGGTGACGAGATCGGGCGCTTGGCCGGCGCGCTTGGGACCTTCAAGCGCAACGCCGAGGAAACTCTTCGCCTTCAGCGCGAACAGCACGAGGAGCAGGTCCATAAGGAGACCCGCCACCAGAAGATGGAGGCGACCGTCACGGAGTTCGGCTCGGCCGTCGCCCGCGTCCTCCAGAGCTTTGACCAATCGGCTGAGCGGATGAGCGCCGCGTCGGAAAATCTGTCGGAGGTCGCGGAATCATCCAAATCGCGGGCTACCGTGGTCGCCGGAGCGTCGGAGCAGACGTCGGCCAATGTGCAGACCGTCGCCGCCGCGACCGAAGAATTGGCCGCATCGATCGCCGAGATCGGGCGTCAGGTCACCCATGCCGCCGACCGCGCCCGCAACGCCGTGTCCGAAGCACACCAGACCGGTGAGACGGTGCGAGCCCTGGACGACGCGGCGCAGCGGATCGGAGCCGTGGTAGGCCTGATCCAGCAGATCGCCACCCAGACCAACCTGCTGGCGCTGAACGCCACGATCGAGGCGGCACGCGCCGGTGAAGCCGGAAAGGGGTTCACCATCGTCGCGCATGAAGTGAAGAACCTAGCCGGCCAGACTGCCAAAGCGACTGAGGAGATATCCAGCCAAATCTCCGCGATCCAGGCCTCGACCCGTCAGACCGTGGAAGCGATCGCCGGCATCGCCGCGACAGTGGGAGAGATCGACCACACTTCGGCGGCAATCGCCTCGGCGGTGGAACAGCAGGCCTCGGCGACGCGTGAGATCACCCGCAACACCAACGAGGCGGCCCGTGGTACCCAGGAGGTTTCCTCCAACATCCTGGGCGTGACGGAAGATGCGAACCGGACGGGAGCGGCTGCCGGCGAAGTCCACACCGCAGCGGGCGACCTGCGCCGTCAGGCGGCTGTTCTGGGTACGGAGATCGACCGCTTCCTCGATCGCATCCGGGCCGCGTGAACGGGGGCTGGCCTCGCCGGCTCGGTCGGCGGCGGGGCGGCTCAATACTCGGCGGGACCGGTGGTTTCCGCATACTCGCTGACGAGGCGGGCACGGAGGAGTTTCAGCCGGGCGCGCTGGGCGTTGCGGATATGGGTTCGGGCCGCCGCCTCGGCGCGGTCGGGATCACGCCCGGCTATCGCCTTGACGATTTCCAGATGCTCGGCATGCGCGGTCGCAAACCGGTCAGGTACGGCCAACGTGGTCCCGCCGAGCAGGATCATCGCATCGCTCAGGGACAGTAGCGCTTTCAGCAAGTAACGGTTGTGGCCAGCCCGGTAGAGCGACGCATGGAACGCCTTGTTCAATTGGGCAAGCGCGTTGTAGTCGCCGACGTTGTCCTGCTCGCTCTCCACCATTTCCGCAAGGTCCTGGATCTCGGCTTCGGAGGCATGGCGGGCGGCATAGCGCGCCGCCGTGCCTTCCAGCGTTTCCCGCATGTCATAGAGCTCGATCACGGCCTGATGGTCCAGTTCGGCGATGACAGCCCCCTGGTGCGGGAGGTGAACAATCAGGCCCTCCGCCTCCAGCCGGCGCAGGGCTTCGCGTACCGGCGTCCGGCTGATCCCAAAACGCTCTGCGATCTCGTTTTCCCGGACACGGCTCCCCGGCCCCATGATGCCGCCGGCGATTTCCTTCTTGAGAAGGCCATAGGCCCATTCGCCCCGTGAACTGTCCTGGGAAGCATCGGTCTTCTTCATGGGGGGCTTTTCCTGTCCTGAGCGTCGTGCATCCGGATACACGAGAATACCCAGGCTCGTCCATGAATGAACGATTAGCCAACCATGGAAGGTGGGAATCCGCAGCGCTCCACCCAGCGGAGCTGGGTGGAGTCTCGCGATGCCCGGCTTCAGGCTGGTAGCCGCTGGTCGTATTCGTCCTTCAGCCGGGTCCAGCCGTCCCAGAAGGGAGCCCTCTCCTCGCCTCTCGCCAGGGCTGCCAGCAGGTCGAGATGCATGTGCCAGCCGGCGCTGACGTTCAGCAGAGTTGCGCGATCGGGCAGGCGACGATGAATCACCGTGAGCAAGACTTGGTTGCCCTGCGGCTCCAGCTCGAAGGAGACGCCGCCGCTGCTTCCCCATGAGATGGCGAGTTTGCGGGGCGGATCGAGTTCGGTGATCCGGCTCTGCATCCGGTGCTCGTCGGGGAATCCCTCCGGTCGCCGGCCGGGCGGATCGCTGAGTTCGTCGTTGCGCCAGACGAGTTCGAAGGGCGCATCCACCTTCATCTCCATCTGGCCTGCCGCCAGCCACTGGCGGCGCAGTTCGCTTTCCGTAAGATAGGCCCAGCACCGCTCCACCGAGCCGGGCAGAAGCCGCTGAATCTTCAACGTCGCAGGTTCGATCAACTCGCCGTAGGCGTCCAGTGTCGCAGTACCGGTCATTGGTCGTCTCCTTCACGTGCGGGGGGTTTGCGGGCATCCTCCTCACGGAGGAGCTTTTCGAGCATATCGAGACGGTCGGTCCAGAAGCGTTCGTAGAAGTTCAGCCATTCGTGGGCGCTCGCGAGCGGTCCAGGGTCGATGCGGCAGAGATGGGTGCGCCCGCGTATCTCCCGACGGATCAGCCCGGCATTTTCCAGCACCTTGATGTGCTTCGACGCGGCGGCAAGCGAGATCGCGAAGGGTTCCGCAAGCTGACCCACCGTCCGCTCGCCACCCGCGAGTTCCCGAAGCATCCGCCGGCGTGTTGCGTCGCCGAGGGCGTGAAATACGGTATCCAACTGAGGAGCACTTAATTCAACCATGTGGTTGAATATAAACACAAGGTTTTCGAATGTCAACCAATCGGTTGAATGTTAGATGCGAAATTTGCGCTGGAAAATGATTCTGCGGAGCCGCTGTACGCAGAAAGCGTCGGCGACGCGGTCAGCATCTTCACCGACACGAAACAACACGTCAAAGACCGACACAATACTGACGGGAAAAACGAAAGCCCCGGACATGATGCCGGGGCTTTTCATTTTCTCTAGGCTTTTCAAGGCTTCGAGTGGTGAGCGCGCTGGGGCTCGAACCCAGGACCTACTGATTAAAAGTCAGTTGCTCTACCAGCTGAGCTACGCGCTCTCAGGGTCGGGGCGAACATAGGGGCCGGATCACTCCGGGTCAACCGGCATTTCCTAATTCATCCGCGTCTTCAAGGCACTAAACCTTCAAGGTCTGGATGCGCTTGGTCGTGTCGTGGCTGTCCTGCTCGAACCGGGTTGCGAGGCGGGCAGCCACGCGGGGGGAAACGAAGCTGGTGATGTCGCCGCCGAGCCGCCCAATCTCCTTCACGAAGCGGGACGAGATGAACTGGTGGCGGTCGGAGGCCATCAGGAACACGGTCTCGACCTTCGGGTTCAGGCGGGCGTTCATGCCCGCCATCTGGAACTCGTACTCGAAGTCGGAGACGGCCCGAAGGCCCCGGATGATGATGGAGGCGTTCATGTCGACCGCGAAGTGCATCAGCAGACTGTCGAAAGGCCGCACCTCGATCTTGGTGCCATTCGGCTTGAGGGCGGCAACGTCCTCCTCGACCATCTGGACCCGCTCCTCGGTCGAGAACAGCGGTCCCTTGCCGGCGTTTCGCGCGACGCCGACGATCAGGTGGTCCAGCACGCGGGTCGCGCGCTGGATGATATCCATGTGTCCGTTGGTCACCGGGTCGAAGGTTCCCGGATAGACACCGACTCGCTGGCTCATCTCTCGCCTCCCACCCTCACGTCAGGCCTGTCTTCACACCGCTGCGCCATCGCCGGACTCGGCGGCGCCGATGTCGGACGCACCACTCTCCGACAGTCCGGTATCGGCTTCCTCGGTCAACCAGGCGACCGAAACCACCCGCTCGCCCTGGGCCACCCGGAACAGGGTGACGCCCTGGGTCTTGCGGCCGGCGATCCGGACGTCGTGGATCGGCATGCGGATCATCTGCCCGCCGTCGGTTACC
>DASQKT010000065.1:0-5042 GCA_035630415.1 Skermanella sp. | reverse complement strand
GTCGATGACGAGGGTGTCGTTGCCGGCGCCGCCGGTCAGGACGTCGGCGCCGCCGCGGCCCGTCAGCCTCACGTTCCAGGTGGCGCCCGAGGCGTCCAGCACGTCCGCGCCGTCGCCGCCGGCGGCCTCCTCGATCTCGTTGGCGCCGAGGTCCAGGATCGCGCCGCCGGCGTCCACGATGATGACGTGGTCATATCCGGCGCCGCCGCTGACGACGGTATCGGCGCCATCGATGACGAGGGTGTCGTCGCCGGCGCCGCCGGTCAGGACGTCGGCGCCGCTGCCACCGATCAAGGTGTCGTTATCATCGCCACCGTACAGCTCGTCATTGCCATCGCCACCATCAAGGTGGTCATTGCCCCCGCCACCATATAGCCGATCGTCAAAGATGGAGCCGATCAGCGTGTCGTTGCCCTCAAGCCCTTGAATCTCAACGGCCAGGAGTGAACCGGCCTTATTAATCACGTCACTCAAAGAGGTGCCGACCACAACCAAAGTTGAAGTTTCCGGGTCAAACGTTTCAGTTGTCATTGGAGTTTCCTGGAAATCTGCAAACAAACAGCTTTATCTGTCTGTGCATTGATCTGTGAAATACGTACTCACGGAGGCAGCATGCGCATTAACATCAGATAAGAGAAAATATTGCAACAAATTTTAATGCTCAGGCGTGATTTCAAATAAATAATATAAAGAATTACTACAGCATAATGCATATTTCTATTTTGCAATATGCATTTTCTGGTGACAAATATGATGCCTTATTACGATAATGACATTGATTTAAAAAGATTAGATTATGATTGAATGGAAATTCGTCGCCATGGAACGCCGGGCTTACCCAGTCCGTTAAGCTACGACTTGATCCTGGCATCTCCAGAGACAAGACTATCAATCCGACTCTGGCAACGTAGTCGGAGTATGCGTCCGAGCGTCCAGCAAAGAATGGAATTCAGTGCGGAAGAGACGTCGAGCAATACCAAGATCAAGTCTTGGCTTGATGAATACTTAAGTGTTGATCTTCAAAATTCTGGATATCGAAAAAAGGGGTCCCGAAGGACCCCTTTTTCCATGACCGGAGTACCGGTCAGGAAGCCTTGCTGTACAGCTCGGCTACGTATTCCCAGTTCACCATGTTCTCCAGGAACGCCTTCAGGTAGTCCGGACGGCGGTTCTGGTAGTCCAGGTAATAGGAGTGCTCCCACACATCGCAGCCCAGGATCGGGGTCTGGTTATGGACGAGCGGGTTCTCGCCGTTGGGGGTCTTGGTGACCTTCAGCTTGCCGCCATCGACCACCAGCCATGCCCAGCCGCTGCCGAACTGCGTGATGCCGGCCTGGGTGAAGGCCTCCTTGAACTGATCGACGCCGCCTAGATCTTCCTTGATCTTCGCTTCAAGCTCACCCGGAATAGCGCCGCCGCCATTCTTGCGCATGACCTGCCAGAACAGCATGTGGTTCCAGTGCTGACCGGCGTTGTTGAAGATGGTCTGCTTGGAAGCGTCGCCGTAGGTGGCCTTGACGATCTCCTCAAGCGGCTTGTCGGCCAGCGGAGTGTCCTTGGTCAGGTTGTTCAGAGCCGTCACATAGGCCTGATGGTGCTTGTCGTGGTGGAACTGCAACGTCTGCTCGGACATGTACGGATTGAGAGCATCGTACGCATACGGCAGGGGGGGAAGTTCGAAGGCCATCGGTTCCTCGCTTTTGTTATCGGTACGGGCGCCGCGACAGAAAATGCGCGACACTCCGGCGTGAGGCTACGCCTGTTGAGATATGTCGAGCGAGCTTCGTTGTGAAGCCCGCATCTCATCCCGGCTCGGCGTTTCGGCCGATCCTGATAATAACAGCAAATCCGCCGCCTTGTTTCCTGATCTAATCGCACCTTCGATCGTGGCGGGGAGGCCGGTGGCCGTCCAGTCGCCTGCCAGATGGAGGTTCCTGAACGCCGTCCGTGCCTCCGGACGCTTTGCCGATTCGGCCGGCGTCTGGCGAAAGGTGGCGCGTTTCTCCTTGATGATCCGGGCTGGCGGCATCGGGCCGGGCAGGGTGCAGGCCCGTGCCACGTCGCGCCAGATCAGGTCGGCCAGATCGTCGGCAGTCCGGTAGATCAGCCGGTCGGAAGCACTGACGGTCACCGAAATCACATCGTCGCGGGCGAATAGCCATTCGGCCGTTCCGCCGACGAGCCCCAGGAACATCTGGCCGCCGGGCAGCACTGCGGGGCGGTCCAGACGGTAATGGGCATTGAGGATCGCCGTGCTGCCGCCGGGGACGGGAAGGCCGGGAAGCAGTTCGGAAGCGGCTGCCGGGGGGAGGGCCAGCACCACGTCGTCATAAGGTTCGATGTCTACCGTCTCGCCAGCGAACTCCAGTGCCGTGACGCGGGCGCTCTGAACTCGCAATTCCCGCAGGCGTGCCTTCAGGCGGATCGTTCCGCCACGGTCTTCCACGAAGCGGACCGACGGATCGACGAAGGTATCGGACAAGCCGCGCGCCGCGATGAAGGGCCGGCACGCGGCGCCGCCCTTCATGAAAGTCTCCGCGACGACCGCTCCCATCAGCCGGGCAGAGCCGAGGGCAGGATCGATGTTGAGCGCCGCGACCGTCAGCGGCTCCCATAGGCGCTTGTAGAGCACGGACTGAGTATCCAGGCACTCTGCCACCGTGGCGCCGGGAGGTGTCCGCAGCAGCTTCAGCAGCCCTAGATAATCGCGCCAGCCCGTACCGGGTACCCGCCGCGACGGCACCAGCATCCACCACGGGACAGAGCCGAGGTTGGGCCGCAGGGTCCAGCTTTCGCCGGTCGACAGATCCATGAAGGGGAAGGCGACCGGGTCGGCTCCGATCAGCCGATCCCTGGCGCCGATCCGGTCGAGTAGACCGAATACGCCGGTGTTGCCGCCCAGCAGTAGGTGATTGCCGTTATCGATCGGGCGGTCCAGAACGGCGTCGCGGAGCGACCGGCAGCGGCCGCCGGCCTGCCCCGCCGACTCGTAAACGACGACCCGGCGGCCGGCATCCGCCAGCCGGACGGCGGCGGCCAGACCGGCCATGCCGGCGCCGATGATATGAACCGTTCTCATTGCGGCACTCAACTCTGCGGAGGACGTCCGACGAGGCAGCGCAGCGTCACCCACGCCTTTTCGGATTTAGGCAGGCGCGGACGCCTGCCAAGGTCCGTCCAGCCACGCGCGCGCAGATGCTTCAGGGTGCGGCGGTACAGCAGCATCATGGCGCGGGCGGTCCAGAGCCGGCGGCGCGGCCAGCGGGCAAGCAACTCTTCCGCTTCGGCGAAGCGGGCCTCGGCCATATTGGCCAGGGCGTTGCAAGCCTTGGGCAGTGATGGGTGGCGAAGCACCTCGACGGGATCGCTGGCGACGATCCCGGCACGGACCAGCAACTCGCGCGGCATATACAGCCGGCCGAGCTGGGCGTCCTCTTCCAGGTCGCGCAGGATGTTGGTCATCTGCAAAGCATCGCCCAGGGCCAGGGCCAGCGCCTCCGTCTCGGGATCGGCGCGGTCGAACACCCGGATCGCAAGCAGCCCGACAGCGCCGGCCACGCGCCGGCAATAGACCTTGAAGGTGTCCAACGGCGGAGCGCGCAAGGGCGTGCCAAGGTCCATCGCCATGCCGTCGATCACGGCTTCCAGTTCGGCGCGGGGCAGGTGATAGCGGGCGATCGCGTCTGCCAGACCGGCGGCTACGGGAGTGGACGGAGCGCCGCCTATATAGAGCGACCGGATCTGTTCGCGCCATGCGGCTAGGGCGGTGCGCTTGTCCTCGATCGTGCCCGGCTCGTCCACGATGTCGTCCACCTGCCGGCAGAACGCGTAAATGGCGAACATGGCGGTACGCTTCGGCTTGGGCAGCAGCAGCATGGGCCAGAAGAAGGTGCTTCCGGACCGGCCGGTGATTTCACCGGGACCGGCGGCGGAGGCGGCAGGCGCGGACGTCATCTTATGGTAAGTCCCGCCGCTATGCCCTGAACGGTAGCCATGACGCGCGCCGTCGCCGACAGGCGGACCCGGCGCGCCAGAGGGTCCTGTCGCCGCAATTTCCGCGACAGCGAGCGGGCAAGGCTGAGGATCACCGCCGATTCCAGCCGCAACCCCTTGTGCCTGACCATGCTGGGCAAGGGCGCCGCACGCTCCAGCAGCGCATCGACCTGATCCAGCGTGCGGTCCAGGATGGCGCGCAACTGCTCGTTCGAGCTTCGCTCGACCAGCCGTTCCACGCTGACCTTGGATTGTTCGAACCAGATGCGCGGGATGTAGCAGCGGCCCAAATCCACCCAGTCGTCGCGGCAATCCTGAAGGTGGTTGAGGATCTGGAGCGCCGCGCACAGCGCATCGGACGGACCGACCGCCTTGTGCCCCTCGCCGTGGAGCGCCAGCAGGTAGCGCCCGACGGGTGCCGCCGAATAGCGGCAATAGAGCATCAGGTCGCTCCAAGTCCGGCACGGCGTGTTCTTGGCGTCGCGTCGGAAGGCCTGGAGCACCTGCCTTGCATGGGTATCGGGCAGGCCAGTCAGCCGAAGGCTGGCGTGAAGGTCGAGCGCCGGCTGAAGATAGGCGCTATGGGCCTCACCCTTCATCAGGGCGCGCTCCAGCGCGTCGAGATGGCTCAGCTTCAGCTCCGGTTCCAGATCGGGGTCGTCCGCGATGTCATCGGCGAGGCGAACGAACTTGTAGTACGCCATCACGTGCGGACGCAGCCTTTTCGGAAGCAGCCGGGACGCTACCGGGAAGTTCTCGCCAGTGGAGTCCTTCCTTGCGGCTGGCTCGGCGTTGCCTGTGTCGGGCGGTGCGATGTTGAACTCGGCCATTGGTTTCCGCGAAAAGCGAGGTCAGGCTTAAAGGTCTGGCCGATCAGCCACGCGAGGCCAATATGTCATGGCGCCAGAGGTCCACTATAGAGCATGTTGGCACTGGTTTCTCTCGTCACTATGCGGCGTCCCCCTAAATTTCATGGCTAACTCCGAAGCGGCCCTGTCCTACTGCGGGCAGGAAGTCCGAAAATACGACAAAGACCGGTTTCTCACGGC
>DASQKT010000064.1:0-2368 GCA_035630415.1 Skermanella sp. | reverse complement strand
AAGGAGCGGGTCGGCGCGTATGAAGGGCTGAAGCAGCAGGTGCTTTCGCTGCTCGACAGCCAGCGGGAGCTGCGGAGCGAGACGTCCAATCTGGTCCGTGCGCTGCGGTCACCGGTGGCACGGGGCCGCTGGGGCGAGATCCAGTTGAAACGTGTGGTCGAGATGGCCGGCATGGTCGATCACTGCGATTTCTTCGAGCAGCACAGCGTTTCCGACGATCAGGGCAACAAGCTGCGGCCCGACATGGTCGTCAAGCTGCCGGGCGGCAAGACCATCGTGGTCGATGCCAAAGCGCCGGTCGAAGCCTATCTGGACGGCATCGGATCGACCGACGATGCGGCGCGGCGGACCTCGCTGGTCCGCCACGCCCGCCATGTCCGCGACCACATGAAGCAGTTGGGCGGCAAGGCATACTGGGATCAGTTCAGCGCATCGCCCGAGTTCGTCGTGTTGTTCCTGCCGGGCGAGAACTTCTTCAGCGCGGCCCTGGAGCAGGACCCCAGCCTGATCGAGGCCGGCATTGACGGTGGCGTGATCCTGGCGACGCCCACGACGCTGATAGCGCTACTGCGCGCCGTCGCCTATGGCTGGCGGCAGGAGCATCTGGCCCGCAATGCGCGGGAAATCAGCGACCTGGGCGCCGAACTCTACAAGCGGCTGGGCGACCTCGGCGGCCACATGGACCGGCTGGGCGGCCAGCTTGGCAAGGCGGTGGACAGCTACAACAGCGCGGTCGGTACGCTGGAAACCCGCGTGCTGGTCAGCGCCCGCCGGTTCCGCGACCTTCACGTGGCGCCGAACAATGCGGAACTGCCGGAACTTCAACCTCTGGACCATGCGACGCGGGGCCTTCAGGCGCAGGAGTGGCGGCTGCCCGCAACGACGCCTTGACGGGCGAAGCCAAAAGCCATATCTGAAAATTCGATCCTGAAAATCTAGAGATTCGTCACAGGGCTCCATGGCCATACGCCCCATTATCATTGCGCCCGACCCCGTCCTGAAAGCCAAGGCCAAGCCTGTGGAGAACATCGACGGAGGCATCGTCCGTCTGATGGACGACATGCTGGAAACCATGTACAAGGCTCCCGGCATCGGGCTGGCCGCGCCCCAGATCGGCATTCTCCAGCGCGTCATCGTGGTCGATGTCGCCGAAAAGGACGAGAAGCCGCAGCCCTTCGCGATGGCGAACCCCGAGATCCTGTGGCAGTCGGACGAGACCTCCGTCCACAACGAGGGCTGCCTGTCCCTGCCCGACCACTACGCCGACGTGACCCGGCCCAAGCAGGTCCGGCTGCGCTACATCGACCGTGACGGCGAAGTCCGTGAGCTGGATGCCGACAACCTGCTGGCGACCTGCGTCCAGCACGAGATCGATCATCTGAACGGCGTCCTGTTCATCGACCATATCTCCCTGCTGAAGCGCAACATGATCATGCGCAAGCTGCAAAAGGCGAAGAAGTCGCAGGAAACGGTCTGATTTTGGCGATACCTCCCGAACCGGCGGGTTCCCAGTCGCAGCACGAGCGGATCTATGCCGCCGCCCGCTATTACGACATCGCCTTCGCCTACCGCGATTTTCCCGAGGAATGCGAGTTCCTGACCCGCGCCGCGTCACGCCAGTTGGGCCGCGATCCGGCAAGCGTGCTGGAACTGGCGGCTGGCCCCGCCAACCACGCGGTCGAACTGGCTCGTCGCGGTCTTGCCGCCACGGCGTTGGACCGCGAGCCGGCGATGGTGCAGTACGGGACCGAGAAGGCGGCGGCAGCCGGCGTGGCGCTGAACTATGCCGAAGGCGACATGACCGCCTTCACGCTGGAGACGCCGGTCGATCTGGCGCTGCTGCTGCTGGGTTCGGCCGCCTGCCTGCTGACCAACGACGCCGTGATTTCATGCCTGCGCCGGGTGGCCGATGCGCTCAACCCCGGCGGCGTCCTGATCATCGAGCTGCCGCACCCGCGCGAGCTGTTCAACATCGACGACGCGACCGAGGACGGCTGGGAAGTCACCCAGGACGGCACGCGGGTGAAAGTGCGCTGGGGATCGGACGACGATTCGATGAACCCGGTCAGTCAGGTAGCGCAGGTGACGACCACCTTGACCATCTGGGAGGGCAAGCGCAAACAGGTCATCCGCGACCGCGCCTTCCAGCGGCGCTTTACCGTGCAGGAAGTCGATGCGTTGGCCCGTGCCAGTGGCAGCCTGGAAGCCGTCGCGTGGTATGGCGGGCTGGACATGGACGTTGCGATCGACGATCCGGAACAGGCGTGGCGCATGGTCGCCGTTCTCCAGAAGCCAATCGGCTGATATTTACCGATACGGTCAAGTTATTTGAGAGTGTCTGGCATGAGCCGTCTCCGCCTCGCCTTCA
>DASQKT010000063.1:0-7269 GCA_035630415.1 Skermanella sp. | reverse complement strand
ACAATCCCTCATTTGCAAAATAATCTGGAATCGGACCGTCAACCCTATCGTGTCGCCGCCTGAGCCGGAGCATCCACATCCGGAGAGACAAGGCCGCTCTGCATTCCCCACAACTTCGCATAGATGCCGCCACGGCGCAGCAACTCGCCATGCGTCCCAGCCTCCGCCACTTTCCCGTCGTCGATCACATAAATCCTGTCGGCATCAACGATGGTGGACAGGCGGTGCGCCACCACTAGCGTCGTCCTGCCCTTCTGCAAGGCCTTCAGCGCCCCCTGGACGACCCGCTCCGATTCGGTGTCCAGGGCGGAGGTCGCCTCGTCCAGCAGCAGGATGGGAGCGTTGCGCAGCATCGCGCGGGCGATCGAAATACGCTGGCGCTGCCCGCCTGAGAGCTTGACGCCGAATTCGCCGACCATCGTGTCGTAGCCGTCGGGAAGCCCCAGGATGAAGTCATGGGCTGCGGCCCCCCGCGCGGCTGCGACGATCTCCTCCTCCGTGGCGCCGATTCGGCCATAGGCGATGTTGGCGCGGATGGTGTCGTCGAACAGCGCCACTTCCTGGCTGACCAGGGCGATATGGCCGCGCAGGCTTGCAAGCGTCACGTCTCGGACGTCCGATCCTCCTACCAGGACAGCACCGCCGGACACGTCGTAGAAGCGCGGGATCAGGTTCAGCAGCGTCGACTTGCCGGCGCCCGAAGGGCCGACCAGCGCCACGGTATGGCCGTCCGGCACGTCCAGCGTGATGCCCTGAATCGCCTTCGAGTCCTGGCCGTAGGAAAAGCGCACATCCTGGAAGCGGATGTCGTAGCGGGAGACATCCAGATCCTTCGCGTCCGGCTTGTCCAGGATGGACGGCTTGATGTCGAGCAGCGAGAATACGCGGTCGGCGGCGGCCAGACCGCCCTGAAGCTGGCTGTTCAGCTTCGCCATCCGCTTCATCGGCTCATAGGCCAGCAGGAAGGCCGTGATGAAGGAGAACAGCGCGCCCGCCGTGCGCTCGCCGTTGATGACCTGGATGCCGCCATAGACGACGACCGACACGATCGCCAACCCGCTCAGGATCTCGGTCACCGGACCGGACAGGGCGGAAACCCGAAAGCCCTTGTGGACCAGTTGATACAGGTTGTCGATGATGCCGCCGACGCGGCCTTCCTCGTACGTTTCCATCCCGTACGCCTTGACGTGACGGGCTCCCTGGAAGGTTTGGTTCAGGATGGTCGAGAAATGGCCCAGTTCCGCCTGAGTGTTGGCCGACACCTTGCGGAACCGTTTGCCGAGCCGCGCCACGAAATAGGACGCGACCGGGAAGACGACGAAGGCGCCGGTAGCGAGCACCCAGTCCTGCTGGAACATCACCGCCACCAGAACCACCAGCGTCAGCACGCTCTTGCCCATCCCGGTCAGGCATTCCGCCACCGCCAGCCGCATCAGGCCGACATCGTTGACCATGCGCGAAATCAGATTGCCCGCCGAGATCCCGTGGAAGAAGGCGAGATCCAGGCGAAGGAGGTGCGAATACATCTGACGCTGGATATCGGCCACGATGCTCTGACCGATCTGGTTCATCTGGACGCTGTGGAAGTAGGTCGATATCCCTCGCAGCCCAAAGGCGATTAGCACACCGGCGGCGACCGGAAACAGCATGGCCTGATTGCGGTTCGTGAACACCTCGTCGATGATCGGTTCCATCAGCTTGGCCATGGCCCCGGTCGTCGCGGCGGCAACGGCCATCCAGAACAAAGCCTGGGCCAGCAGCCAGCGATGCGGCTTCAGGTATGTCGAAACCAGCCGCCTCAGCAGCGGCATGGTGGCCGTGTGGCGGTTGGCGGGCTTATCGAAGGATTTGGACACGGGAGACGATGCAGTGGTTTTCATGAAGCGTTGACCGGACGCGGAGCATCGCCGGAAGCGGGAACGGCAGTCCGGCGGTAAAACGGAACCTGCCCCATCCGGCGGGGTTTGACCAGCGGTGACTTGTCCCACCCCGCGCGGACGTGAGGCAATTCCATCCGAAACGCCCAGTGAAGGACATCACAGGAGAATAGCCATCGCCACGGTACGGTTGTTCGGGGTGATGGTTGCTCAGTATCGTTTAACAAGTTGCGTGTAGCCTTGTTTACATCAGTGGTGTTCCGAAACGCAGTCAGGTCTGCCCATGCCCGACGAAGCCAGTCTGATCAGAACCCGTCCTCGCATCGGCTTGGCGCTAGGAGCCGGCGTCGCCCGTGGATGGGCTCATATCGGCGTGCTCCGCGCCCTCAAGAAGATGGGCATAGAGCCCGATATCATAACCGGTACATCGGTCGGCGCCCTGGTGGGAGGGTGTTACCTGGCGGGACACCTGGATACGCTGGAGGAATGGACCCGCAACCTCAGCCGCATGAAGATCGTCAGCTATCTGGACCTTCGGGTGCGCAGCGGGGGCCTCATCAGCGGCGGCCGGCTGATGGCCGAGATGAAGAAGCACATGGGCGACAAGCAGATCGAAGACTTGCCCATGCCGTTCGCCGCGATCGCCACCGATCTTGTCACCGGGCATGAGGTCTGGCTGAGGACCGGTCCGCTGGTCGAGTCGCTGCGCGCCTCCTTCTCCCTGCCCGGCGTCTTTCCGCCGATCTGCATCGATCAGCGCTGGCTGGTCGATGGCGCGCTGGTCGATCCGGTTCCGGTATCCGCCTGCCGGGCGCTGGGCGCCGAGATGGTTATAGCGGTCAATCTGAACGCCGACATCCTGGGCAAGGCCCGCAAGCCCGGAGCCAACATCGCGACGGCCGCCGGCTTCGACCTGATCCAGGTGCTCGATGAAGAGTACGCTCAGCAGACCCCACCCCCGGCATCGCGGCTGAACGCGCTGACGCGCCGCGTCTTCGCCCGAGAATACGACGGGCCGAGCCTGTTCGGCGTGATGGTGTCGTCTCTTGGAATCATCACCGACCGCATCGGGCGGACCCGGCTTGCCGGCGATCCGCCCGACGTACAGATAGCGCCCCGGCTGGGGCATGTCGGCTTGCTGGAGTTCGACCGCGCGGCGGAAGCGGTGGAGGAAGGTGCGGCGGCAACGGAGCGGGCGGTACCGGATCTGGCCGACGCGCTCCGCGTCTTCAGCGCCAATCTACGGGACAACGCCCGCGTATGACGTCTTCTTGCGGAGATCAGCCCGGTGGACGGGTGGACTGTGGCACCAGCGCAAGACAGTTCTCCACGATGCGGTAGCACTGGCCGAGCGAAGCCGACGAGCCCGAAGAACCGGTGTAGTTCAACTGCTGGACGACACCGTTCCGGACGGTGAAGTTGGCCTCGCAACTGCTGGAATAACCGCCTCCGCCGCCGAACAGCGGGAAGCCCAGACCAATCCCGACGCCCGAACCACCGCTGCCGCCCGCAATGCCGAATGATGTCGAGGGGCCGCCTCCGCTATAGTCGGAACTGGTGTATGTCAGGAATTCGGAGTTATCGACCGTCGCGGATCGTTGTGGAACGCCGGCGCAGGACAGCAGCGTCTCCTTGGGCATGCCTACCAGCACCTGCCGGGCATCGGCAGCCTTGTCCGCGTTGGGATTGGCGCAAGACGCAAGAGCGATTGCCGCCAATGGAAGGAAAAGCCCCGACTTAAGCATGGACAGTCTAATCACGTGACGATTCCTCCGCTGATTGGCGCTGTCTTACGGCATATCATAGTACGCCCATCAGCGCGCGAACTGCATCTCCACGCGGCTGCTCCAAGCCGGATCGGCCATATCAGGCCAATTGTCCTTGTCGAACCCCGGCAAGCCTTCCAGACGCTCCCGATCCACGTCGAGCAGGAAGCGCTTCTCGTTCTCGTTGAGGCGCAATGCCCGCCACGGAACGGCTAAGAGGCGGGTGCCGAAGCCAAGGGTGCCGCCGAACTCCAGCACGGCATAGACGACCCTGCCGTCCGTCAGATCGACCATGGTCGCCTCGATCGTGCCAAGGTCTTCCCCGGCATGATTGCGGACCGGGTCACCGGCCAGAGAGCCCGCCGACATGACGCGGCGGTGGAGGACATCGCCGTCGCGGCCCATCCAGAAGCCATGGACGCGGTTGCTCCAGGACAGGTCGGCCATGTCGGGCCAGTCGTTCTTGTCGAAGCCGGGAGCCTGCCGGAGGTGCGCCTTGTCCACGTCGACGATGACCTGCCGGCGCCGGTCGTCGACCCTCAACCCCTGCCATGGCAGGGCGAACAGCTTGTCGCCCATGCCCATGACGCCGCCGAACGAGAGCACGGCATAGGCGACGCGGCCGGTCGGGACATCGATCATGATGTCCTCGATCCGGCCGAGCATCTGGTTTTCCAGGTTGCGAACTTCGTCGCCGATCAGCGATTGGGCCGACAACACCGCACGGCGGCGCCACCCCTTGCCATCCGCAACAAACCGGTCGGGCTGGGGATTTGAAGACGCGACGGAGACCGCCAGCCACGCTACGCCAAGCGCGATCAGCGCCGCCGGAATGGGGTTGTCGCGGATCGCATCGGCCAGCCTGTGTCCGCCGGCGGCCCGCAACGACCCCGTCACTTCCTCCAATATGTCGCTGGGAGCGAGCCTGCTTTCCAATGAGGAGATGGTCCGCGCCAAGTTCGCCTGCGTCTCGCCAATCTCGCGCTGGATATCTTCCGGGGAACGGCTGGGACCCGTCATGGTGTCCGGCTCCGTACCAGCCGCGCGTCGTCTCTCAACGTTTCGAGCGTCCGTTCCGGCTTGAGGTTCATGTTCTTCATGTTGCTGACGCCCTTCAGCAGCATGATTATCCCGACCAGCAGAACAACACCGCCGACGATCAGCGCGGCGAGCCACGGCTCCACCACCTTCGACAAACCGAAGGTCCCGGACAACATCAGGAACAGGATGCCGATGAACAGCACCGCTCCGCCGATGGCCAGCGCCACGGCGCCACGGGTGACCTGCCCGACCTTCTGGGAAGCTTCGACGCGGGCAAGTTCGACTTCCCGCTTGATCAGAAGCGTAGCCTCCTGCCGCAGGTTGGCGAAGAGGCCGCTCAGGGGCAAATCGACCGTTCTATCTTCTTGCATTTTTCCGCTCCTGATCCGCAATGCGCCCGAACCGTTGCTGGCGGCCCCAGGTTCAGGGCCGACATTTCAGTCAAACGCTCAACCCTTCCGGTGAGCCGGAGTTCCAGGATACACCCGGTTTCTCCGGCCCCCGGTTCACCAACTCATCCTCGGGGAGGGATCGAGCCTTTCTCGTCCGAGATCGTGATTTCCACCCGGCGGTTCTGCTGCCGTCCGCCGGCCGTGTTGTTGCTGGCGACGGGCAAAGCCGGCCCCAGGCCACGGGTAACGACCCGCTGCGGACTGATGCCGTAGCGGGTCAGCGCCTGCCGGACCGCTTCGGCGCGGCGTTCCGAGAGTTCCTGGTTGAACTCGACGCTGCCGGTGCTGTCGGTGAAGCCGGTGATCTCCACCGTCCGGTCCGGGTTCTGCTGCATGAAGCTGGCAAGCTGGCTGACCGTCCGGTCGGCACCCGACCGCAGGTCCGCCCGGCCCGTCTCGAACAGCACGTCACCCAGCGTCAGCACCATGCCGCGATCGGTCTGCTTCGCCTGAAGGTCCTGCAACTGGCGCTGAAGGCTCTGTACCTGTCCGGTGCGGGCGCCAAGCAAGGCCTGATCGCGGGCCAGATTGGCCTGCTCGATCTGCTTCTCGGCATCCTTGAGCTGAGCAGTCTGCGCCGCGATGTCGGCGCGACGCTGCGCCAGATAGGCCTGATGATCGACGACGGCGACATCCTCGCCATCGGCTTGTGAATCCTGCGCCAGCTTCAGCGCCTGCTCCGCACGCTGGAGTTCCAGCGGAGCCGTGCTGACGACCTGCGGATCGTTGCGGGCTGCATCGTAGGCTGTTGCAGCCTGCGTGACGCTGAGCGTTTCGGTCGGAGCGTTGGAGCACGCCGCGAGCAGGGCCGAGGCGGCTGCGCCCAGCGCCAGCCGGCGAATTGCTGTTGCCGATGTGGTCATGGTTCGGTCCCCTCTCAGCTCGTCGGCCGGGTGTTGATTTCACGCCGCATCGTGTCGATGCTGGCCTGGATCGCGGCGGCGGCGTCGCGGGTGGTCTTGGTACGGGAACGCAACTGAGCCAGACGCGCGTCAAGCTCCGCTTCCTCGGCAAGGCGGAGAGCCTTTTCGTTGTTCTCGTCCTGCATCTCGCGGCGGGCGGCTTCCAGCTTCTCGCGCGCCGTGTTCAGTTCCACGGGGGCGTACTGGACAGCTCCGGCGCTCTCCGCGTCGCGAATGATGCTATCCGACAACGTGACCTGTGAGTTGGGCGGCGGAACTTCGTTCGCGCAGGCGGCAAGTGCCAAAGCACCTGTCATGAGAAAAAGCCCGCGCAGGCGCCATCCTTTGGACGTTAAGGACATGACATCACACTCTCGTCGGCAATTGAGATGATTGGAAAACGCGGCTGTCACCCGCGCCGTCATTACAACCAGTCAACCCCGCGATTGTTCCCGCGCAAGATCGGCGAGGATTTTCTGCGGCATAGACTAACCGGATATATCGCCAACGACTGATTCAGGGGACACGGGTCCCTGAAACTGAAAAAGGGGATGCCGGACCGTGGTCTGGCATCCCCTTTTCGACTTTTCACTTAGACTTCTAACTTCGGCTTCTCAGCCGGCCCGGTTCTCAGCCTTCCAGGAAGGTCTTCAGCACGCGGGCGTGCTTGGCGCGGCCCAGGCGCTGGAGCGCCTTCGCCTCGACCTGACGGATACGCTCGCGGGTCACGTTGTAGTCGCGGCCGATATCCTCGAGCGTCTCCTCGGTGCCGGCCAGACCGAAGCGGCGGCGGATGATATCAGCCTCGCGGGGGGTCAGATCGTCCAGGATCTCCGACAGCTTCTCACGCAGCGAACCGGCGGCGATGGCGTCGAACGCGCCGGTCGTGGCGCTGTCCTCGAGGAAGTCACCCAGACGGGCGCCGTCGTCGTCATCGCCGACCGGGGCGTCGAGGCTGACGGCGTCGGCCGCCATGCGCAGCAGTTCGGCGACCTTCTCGACCGGCATGGCCAGTGCGGACGCGATGTCCTCGTTAGTCGGCTCGATGCCACGGCGCAGGCGGAGCTGCACGGCGCAACGGCGGATCTTGGTCAGCGCCTCGCAGGCGTGGGCAGGCATGCGGATCGTGCGGCCCTGGTCGGCCAGAGCGCGCGTCATCGACTGCCGGATCCACCACGTGGCATAGGTGGAGAACTTATAGCCGCGCCGCCAGTCGAACTTCTCGATGGCG
>DASQKT010000062.1:0-8096 GCA_035630415.1 Skermanella sp. | reverse complement strand
TGGGACACCGAGATCGCCGGGGGCGCGGTGGTCGAGCCCTATGTGGTGTTCGCGCCGGGCGTCACGGTGGCGGCAGGGGCCCACATACGGGCCTTCAGCCACCTGGAGGGCGCGACAGTGGGCGAGGGAGCCATCGTCGGGCCCTATGCGCGCCTTCGGCCCGGAGCCGTCCTGGGCCGCAACAGCCATGTCGGCAATTTCTGCGAGCTGAAGAAGATGACCCTGGGCGAAGGCGCCAAGGTCAACCACCTGTCCTATATCGGCGATGCAACCGTGGGGTCGAAGGCCAATATCGGCGCCGGCACGATCACCTGCAACTACGACGGCTTCTTCAAGAGCCACACGGAAATCGGCGCCGGAGCCTTCATCGGCTCCAACTCCTCGCTGGTGGCGCCTGTTACGATCGGCGACGGCGCCATCATCGGCGCCGGCAGCGTCGTCACCCGCGACGTTCCGGCCGCATCGCTGGCGGTGGCTCGGGGTCGGCAGTCGGTCTACGAAGGCTGGGCATCGAGCTTCCGCACCCGCAGGGCGGCGGAGAAGGCGGCGAAGGGCAAGAAGTAAGCGGACTGCTGCCCACCCTGGCATGTCCGGACTAGATGCCTTATAGTTCGGACATGCAACGGAGACGCGTCATGGGCTATCTCGCACTCGACCGGTACAGGAACATCGAAGCGGAGCTGTCTGCTTTCTGCGACCGGTGGAATGTGTCGGAGCTGGCGCTGCTCGACCTGCCGGAAGGGGAGCGGACCGATCCCGACGCGGAACTCGACGTGCTGGTGACGATCAAGGCGGATGCCGAATGGTCGCTGTTCGACCGCGTCCATATGCAGGACGAGTTGTCGGAGATCTTTGGCCGAAGAGCGCATTTCTACAGTTGGACTGGTTTGGTCGAATTCGGCAACCAGCCGCGGGCGCAGCTTTTCCGATCCGTGGCGCATCCTCTATATGTTGCTGTCTGACCGGAATGCGGTCGGGCACATAAGCGACGCCTGCCGCCGGATAACCAGCTTCGTGGGACCTGTGCCCGTCGCCGACTTTCACAAGGACCACTGGTGTTTGTCGGCGGTGGCCTACCAGTTGATCATCATCGGCGAAGCTACCAAAAGTCTGTCATGGGCCTTCCGGGAAGACCATCGCGGTATCGATTGGCGAGGCATGGCGGGTATGAGGGGTGTGCTGGCCCATGACTACCAGGACCTGAATGTCGCGACGATCTGGCAGACGGCTACCCGCCACGTACCAGCGCTCGCCTCCGCCATGACCCTGATGCTCGATCGCGCCTGACGAAATCCATGTCCGATGCTTGAATCATCGGATCTTGAGCGGTGAAATCCGGACACCGGTAGTTATGTATCAGGACACGGCTGCGGATCATGCGCCGCCCGGAACGAAGAAAAGCCAAGGAGACCACCTCAATGAGCGTCATGACTGAAACCGCCGCACGGCTTGGGCTTAAGGACGCGGACCTGTTGCGCGGGCGGTGCTATGTCGACGGTCAGTGGATCGATGCCGATAGCGGCAAAACCATCGACGTCACCAATCCGGCCGATGGCAGCAAGCTCGGCACCGTTCCGGCCGCCGGAGAGGCGGAAACCCGCCGTGCGATCGAGGCCGCCAACCGTGCCTATCCGGCGTGGCGCGCCAAGACCGCGAAGGAGCGGGCGAAGATCCTGCGCACGTGGTTCGACCTGATGATGGCGAACCAGGAAGACCTGGCGCGCATCATGACGGCGGAGCAGGGCAAGCCGATCGCCGAGTCGCGGGGTGAAATCGCCTACGCCGCCTCGTTCATCGAGTGGTTCGGGGAAGAGGCCAAGCGCGTCTATGGCGACACCATACCGGCGCACCTTCCCGGCCGCCGTCTTGTCGTGACCAAGGAGCCGGTCGGCGTCTGCGCCGCGATCACTCCGTGGAACTTCCCGGCCGCCATGATCACCCGCAAGGCTGGTCCTGCCCTGGCGGCGGGTTGTCCGATCGTCATCAAGCCGGCGACCGCGACGCCTTACTCCGCCTTCGCGATGGCGGTGCTGGCTGAGCGGGCTGGGGTGCCCGCCGGTGTGCTGAGTGTGCTGACCGGTTCGGCCAAGGCGATCGGCGGCGAGATGACGACCAATCCGCTGGTCCGCAAGCTGACCTTCACCGGCTCGACCGAGATCGGCAAGCAGCTGATGTCGCAGTGCGCCGGCACGGTGAAGAAGGTCTCGCTGGAGCTGGGCGGCAATGCGCCGTTCATCGTGTTCGACGATGCCGACCTGGACGAGGCGGTCAAGGGCGCCATCGCGTCCAAGTACCGCAACACTGGGCAGACCTGCGTCTGCGCCAACCGCCTGCTGGTCCAGAACGGCGTCTATGACGCCTTCGCCGCCAAGCTGGCCGAAGCGGTCAAGGCGCTGAAGGTATCGGACGGCATGACCGATGGCGCCCAGCAGGGGCCGCTGATCGACATGTCAGCCGTGGAGAAGGTCGAAGACCATATCCGCGACGCCCTGTCCAAGGGTGCTCGCCTCGTCACCGGCGGCGAGCGTCACTCGCTCGGCGGTACGTTCTTCCAGCCGACGATCCTCGCCGATGTCACGACCGAGATGAAGGTGGCGCGGGATGAGACCTTCGGCCCACTAGCCCCGCTGTTCCGCTTCGACACGGAAGAGCAGGCGATCAGGATGGCGAACGACACCGAATTCGGCTTGGCGGCCTATTTCTACAGCCGCGACGTGGGCCGGGTTTGGCGGGTCGCCGAGGCCCTGGAATACGGCATCGTCGGCATCAATGAAGGCATCATTTCGACCGAAGTGGCGCCTTTCGGCGGCATGAAGGAAAGCGGCACCGGGCGGGAAGGCTCGAAGTACGGAATCGAGGAATACATGGAGATCAAGTATCTCTGCATGGGCGGCGTGGACGCTTAATAGCGTCGTTCCTCAACGGGTCGCGCGCTCCGATGCGCGACCCAGTTGCCGCACTTCTTGCTAAACCTTGCCGGGTATGGACGATTTTGAATGACCGGAGCTATGAACCGGTCTATTCGAAAGGTTCGTACCGGCTGAAATGGCGCGCATCCCGGAACAATGCGCTACCATGGCGGGCCGGATCCAACAAAGGACGAAAAAGTGCCGCCGCCAAGACATAATCGCTCCCCCTATCGCAGCCAATCCCGCGCCCCCGGTCTGGACGGCGGCACTCCCGAACGAGTCCGCGGGGACGCCATGACCAAGCATGCCCGCTATCTGGACCTTGCCCAGGATGCCAAGGCCGCAGGCGACGAAGTTACCGCGCAGGGGCATCTGCAATACGCCGAGCACTGGTATCGCACCGCCATGGCGGACCGCCGCCCGCCCGAGCCCGTCGAGGAGTTGGTGGGTGAGGACGGCATGGTCATGGATGCCGGTCAGGGACCGGGGCAAGGACCGGGCGGTCCGAATGGCGGTGGTCCGAATGGAGGGGGTCCCAACAACATGGACCGGAAGCCCCGGCGTCGTGGTCAGCGCACAGGTCCGTTGCGCCGCCGCCCGCCAGAGGTGTGACGCCTTCCGGCGTCAACCGTCCAGGGTTAACTGTCCAGGGTCAGCGGACCTCGTTCACCGATACCAGGATGCCGACACACCGGTTCAGCGGTTCCGAAACGCCATCGGTCGTCGGCATCGGCATCTTGGCTTCGCCCATTCCGACCGTCTCGATCAGGCCTGCTGGAACGCCGGCGCGCTCCAGCAGGGTTGCGACGGAACCGGCCCGCGCCAGCGCCAGTTCCTGGTTGAAGGCGGTCGGGCCGACGGTATCGGCATAACCGACCACCTTGACCGAGCGGACCTGAAGATCGGCGATGAAACGGCTGGCGGTCAGCGTCTTCCGCTCGCCACCCGGCGTCAGGTTGGCGCTTCCGGGATTGAAGTGGATCTCCTGGATCTTGAACTGCATCTGGCTCAGATCCGGATGGGTGGCGACCAGTCTTGCCTGGGAAGGGACGACTGAAGCGTCCGACGGCAGCCGCTCGGCGGGAGCCAGCGCTACCGCCTGCTGGATGGAGCCGCCGCTTTGGCCGGCGGGTATGTTGATCGGAGTGACTTCGGGCTTACGGGCAGGCGGCCGCGCCGGCTTCTCCGCCTTTGCGACCGCGATTTTCTCCGGCTTGCGTGGAGGCACCGCTTCCTTGGCAGCGTGTGCTGCCGCCTGCGGCTTGGCCGGCGGCGGAGTTATCGTGTCGGCGCGGGGAGCTTCGGCGGCCGGTTGCTCCGTGACGGGCTGCGAAGGAGCGGGTGGGGGCACGGTCTCCTGGGCGACCTCCTGCTCCGGTTGGGGCTGCTCCGGCTGGGACCGCTCCGGCTGGAACGATTCGTCGGGAGGGATCGACTCGCCTCCGGCCGCAGGCTCTTCGCCGGTGGCCCCTCCCACGATTTCCGGTTCCGTGATGGGAGCGGTCGTCGTGTCGCCCGGCGGGGTTACCGCAGCCTGATCCGGTGGCGGCTGTTCTGGCATCTTCTGGCTTTCCGTGATCGAATCCGGTGGCGTCGCCGAGTCACTTTTCTGTTCCGGCTCGCTGTCGCATGCTGCAAGAGCGAAGGCTAGCACAAGACTAATCAAGCAGGCTTTTCGCTGCTTCGTCCACGAATTCATTTATCGGCCCCGTTTGCCCAAAAACCTGTCAACGGACCGTAGCCACCGGGAACGATAATTAGCCTGTGGCAATTCGTGGACGCGGGCGCCTTGTAGTCACACTGTGTCGTTCTACGCACAGTTATTTTATGCAGGACTGTCCGATTGGGTAATCGGCGCATCTTTTGCGCTAATCAAACCTTGGCGCGTTTAAGGTCGCGCACCAAAAAACGGGCAGGATGCAGTGCCGCCGCAACCTCCGCCGCGACCGGCCAGACGCCGCCGCAGATCTGCGCCGCCAGGAATTCGGCTGCGAGAGGAGCCGTCACCAGTCCACGGGCGCCGAGTCCAGCCAAGACCCAAAGACCGGGATGGCAGACCGCATCCGCGAAGGTCCGCTCCAGCCGTCCTTGCCGAAGTCCGGCGAAATCTTCCGTGAACCTCTCCACCACCGGTACCGGCCCCACCAGCGGCAGGTGGTCGGTGGTCATGGCGCGAAGGGAGGCGCGGCCGGAAAGGATGCGGTCCGCTTCCAGCAGGCCGGGAAAACGTGCTTCCAGCTGCGCCAGATTACGTGCGTCGTCCGCGGTTTCAGCGGGCTGATCCGGAGCCGGGACGGCATCTTCGATGTGGTCGAAGGTGGCACCGATCACATGCTGCCCATCGATTGCCGGGATGATGTACCCATCGTGGCTGACGACGCATTGCAGCCGGGAGCTTCGCTCGCTGGCGGGCAAGACGCTGATCTGGCCCCGGCGGGGCGATAGCGGCAGCCATGCGGACTGGCTGAACATCCGGATATCGACGCTGTTGGCGAGAACCACGGCATCGGCCGGTTCCAGGCCGCTATCGGTGTGCCAAAACCCGTTCTCGCAGTGGAGAGCGGTGATGCGGACGCCGGTTCGCACATCCGCTCTGGCCAATAGCGCGCGGCAAAACGATCCCGGTTCCACCCAGCCTCCCTGGGGAAACCAGAAACCGTCGTAACCGACCGGGATGCCCGCCAGTTCCGATGCTTCCGCTCGCGTGACCGGGCGCATCATGCCGGTCGGCAGGAAACCGGAGCGCAGGACCGCGTCACGCTGCCGGACCTGCCGGACCTGCCGTTCGCTGGTAGTGAGCTGAAGCACGCCGCAGGCTTGGCGGTTGACCGTCGGCCCGAGACGGTCGAGTTCGTTCAGACCGTAGCGGTAGGCTCCGGCGTGGAAGTCCCGTTCCGGCGAGTTGCCCGCGACGACGCGCGGCATGTGGATGCCAGCCGGGTTGCCGGAAGCTCCGGCGGCAACCTGGCCATGTCGCTCCGCGACGGTGACCCGCCAGCCGCGCCGGATCAGCGCCGCCGCCATGGCGGCGCCTGCGATGCCTGCGCCGACGATAAGCGCGTGACCGGGATGCTCCGCTGGAGGGGGAGGGCGGAACCAGGGCGGCAGGGTTGCCCGGCGTGTGTCATTCATCCGGGCCGGCGCAGCGTGACCTGTCGCCCGAACTGGCGGAAGCCGCGCGGCGTGGCGCCTCCGGCGATGCACTGGGCCATGCCGTCGGGGTCATCGACGATGAAGCCGGCCAGGATCTCGACGCCGTAGCTGAACAGCCGGGGCGTCAGGGGCGTGCCCGGTCCGGCCAGCGCTATCCGCGCTCCGCGCGCCAGATCGAGCAGGCGCGGCAGCGAACGGTTGGCGATGGTCGAGGCCGTGATGACGGCGGCGGCGCACCCTGGCAGCAGCCAGTCGGCCGCCGCTGCCGGGTACTCGTGCGCGTCGGGCTGGGCGTCGACCACCAGGGCGTTAGGCAGGCGGCGGGCGATGTCGGGGAAGGAGCCGATCGCGACGACGCGGCCTTCCTCCTCCGCGAAGGCATCCAGCCCGTTGCCGCCGCCGACTTCGAGGCCGGGGCGGTTATAGTGGGCATTGAGGGCGGCAAGGCCGACCGCCGCCTCGAACAGGTCGATGGAATTGACGAGGCCTGCAAGCCGGCGCAGGCCTTGCGCCGCGAGATCTTCCAGCGAGCGCCCGGCTTGGTCGGCGCCGCGCGGTATCCGCGCCAGTCCGCAGGCGTCCGGCCCCTCGATCAGCAGCCAATGGGCGCTGCGGGTGATGCGGGCGACGGGACCGTCCGCGACGCCGAGCAGGAGGTCCTGGTAGAGGCGCTGGCTGCCCCACCACTGCCAGAGCGCCGCTTCGTCCGGGCGCAGCAGGTCGCAGTGTCCGCCGCTGAACTCCAGCCACTCGTCGATCAGGCGGCCGGAGACGGATGTGAGTACGGGCAGACCTTCCGCCATGGCCCAGAGGAGTTCGTCGGACAGTCCGCCGCCGCTCTTCTCCAGACCGCCGAACTTGTTGACGACGACGAGGTCCGGCTTGTCGTTCATCGATACCCGCAGCCGCGAGCCGGCTTCGGCGATCCCGCCGGGATCGACCCGGCAGGAGTTGGACCCGGCGCCGAGGTCCTGCGAAATCCGGATCGTATCGCCGCTGCCCAGGTCGATCAGTTCCATGACGCAGGCGCAGTCATCGCCGGCGTCGCCGTTGCGCTGGATCAGGCCTGCGACCTTGAAGCCTCTGTTTTGGATCTCGCGGGCGAAATCGCCCAGCAGCGTATCGGTCATGGCCTTGGGGCCATGGATGACGGCGCCGGGCTTCAGTGCCGGCATCGAGACTGGCACCATTCCCACCGCCATCTCCCCATTTTCTTGAAAACCACCCCTTCCATGGGGTAAGGCCGGAGTTTAGGACATGGCGGTGGAGGTGTCACGACCCGGCGGAGGCGCCGGGCCGCACGGAGTTTACATCTGCTCCTTCTGAGCCCCGGAGCCTTCACGCGCCGGGCCAAGCACCGGTTCATCGCCCAAGGGACCCGCCTGTACCGCCGTGAACTGGCCCTTGCCATCCATCGACGGACCGGCGGTGTAGCGGCCAGCAGGGGGCGGGTTGCCGTCCTTGTCGGTGCCGAAGAAGGCGTAGCTAAACTCCTGCTTCTCCAGGCTCTGGTCGAAGCTGTTGGGGATCGGCAGCGCCGCGGTGCCGCCCAACTCCTCGATCACAGCCAGCCATTGCTGCTGGTGCATGGTGTCGCGCGCGATCAGGAAGCTCAGCATGTCCTTCATGCCGGGATCGTGCGCGGCATTGTAGAGCCGGACTGCCAGCGTCCTGCCGGTCGCTTCGGCGGTCACGTTGGCGAACATGTCGCCCGCCAGATTGCCGCTGGCATAGACGTGCGAGCAGTCGAAAGGAACGCCGTCGGAGTTGCCGGGGAAGGCAGCCAGACCGGTGGAGAGCAGGTGCTTATGAAGCATGCCCTCCACCATATGGCGAGGCCGCTCACCGCCCATTACGGCATTGACGACAGGGTTGGCTGCGGCGGCAGTCTCCTGAAGTGACAGCGGCGCTTCTTCAAGGTTCATGGCGACGGCGGTCGCCAGCATCTCGATATGGCCGATTTCCTCGGTCGCGGTATGCAGAAGCATGTCGCGATACTTGGCGTTCGGGCCGCGCGCTCCCCAGGCCTGGAAG
>DASQKT010000061.1:0-2287 GCA_035630415.1 Skermanella sp. | reverse complement strand
CACGAACTGGCCGGTCTCGCGGAAGGTCGTCACTTCGTCCACCTTGCTGCGAATCATGCCGATCACCCTGCCGGTCTCGTCCAGAACAGGACTGCCGCTGTGGCCGGCGCGGATGCGCCCCTCCACGATGAACTCCGTGCCGTCTCCGATCACCTGTCCCGGCCGCGCTTCCACCGCCGTACGGCTGGGGATGATGGTGGCGGCACCCAGCGCCGGATAGCCCACGACGGAGGCGTCCGTTCTACCGATACGCTCAGGAGTCGGGTTGAAGCGGGCGAACCGCTCCGGCCTCGCCTTGGTCTGGAGCACCGCCAGATCGTCCTCGTAGTCCGACGCGATCACCTTCGCCGCCGTCCGCCCGCTCCGGCCGGAGGAGACCGTAACAGCCGCGCAATGCGCGATCACATGGAAACCGGTCAGCACCTGACCGCGCGGGTTGATGAAGAATCCCGATCCGGCGGTGCGGATCTCGACCTTTTCACCGGGACGTCCCCGGTTGGCTCCGGCGATCTGGCTGCGTACCCGTCTGGTTCGAGCCTCCGCCAGCGCGGCCGCCTCGTCTCCCGTGATGACGCGTCCCTTGCAGTCGGCGGTGGGCAGCCGGGTCACGACGTCCTGGCGGCCGTCGTAGCAGAGCACGACCGGCGCCGGGGGCGGCATGACCGCCAGTTCCGAGGGAGCGTTGTTCGCACAGGCGTACAGCGGCAGCGCCAGGACGGCGGCGGCCCAAACTCTCATCGACGCCGCCGGTTCGGCTTTTCCGCCTTGTCGTCGGGGTGGTGCATGGCGAGCAGGCCGGTGGTCTTCCCGCCATCGGGCACCTTGTCGTTGGTAACCGCCCACGCGATGATCACGACAAGACCGATCAGCGAGAACAGAAACAGCAGGCTATCCATTGGCCCTCATCCCGGCGACCCTCATCCCGACAACTCTCATTCGGACAAACTCTCCAGCCACGGGTCCAGCGCCGCACCTTGCAGGAACGCCGCCGCGTCCTCCGGCCGCTCGACCGAAACTGCGACAACCGCCGCAGCCGGGCGGACGCCGAGCAGCGTTGCGATGCTCTGGTAGAGCTTGGCCTGATAAGGGCTTGCCGTGAAGCGTCCTCCCACCCAGTACCACGAAAGCACCAGCCGCTGACGCGAGCCGCGCACCAGACGGTCGGCCTGGGCCGGCGGCATTCCCGGCAATCCGTCGAGCGTACGGCTTTCCACCCGGCTCCAGCCGGCGCCGTCCAGCCGGTTGGCGTGGTAGACCACTTCCGCCCCCTGCCGCTGGTGCCGGTAATGGGCGACGTACAGCTCGACCCGGCGCTGTGCGGGACCCTCGAAGCCGGTCAGCAGCGTCCTGTCGGCTCCGGGGAACGACGGACGCCAGTCCGTAACGCCTCCCAGCGACCATCCGGCCACTGCGGGGGTCGGCAGCGCCGCCTTCGATCCGATCACATCCGGCGGAGCCATCACCGTCCAGGCATAGGCGGGACCCGCCGCCAGTACCAGGGCCGCCAGGGCGGCGGTACGCGCCCGCCAGGGCCAGCCGCGCGAGGGGGCATCCCCTGCTACGCGCGCTTCCGGAAAATCGCCCAGCCGGCGGTCGGCGAAGCTGTTGCCGATCATCAGCAGCACGATCATGACGATGGAGAAGAAGACCCAGCCGTAGATCAGGTGATCGACCCCGGCCGCCAGCTTCCCGTCGCTCCAGTAGCCAATCAGGATGATGCCATAAGCCCGGAACCCGTTGGCGACGATCGGCAGCGTGAAACCGATGCCCAGGAACAGCCAGAACTTCCAGCGCTTCTCGTACGCCAGATGGGCGAACAGCGCCGAAATCACGACGTTGGCGATCAGGAACCGGATGCCGGCGCAGGCTTCCGCGACCTCGTACAGCCCGTTGGGGATCTGGATCATGATCCCGTCATGGAAGACCGGGATGCCGGACCATCGCAGCAGTTCGACCGCGAAGCGGGCGGTGAAGTCCTGCAAGGGCGCTATCAGCGCATCGCCGACCGGCACCATGAAGAACAGGAAGGCGAGCGGGAAGACCAGCCGCCGCGACACCGCACGTCCGAAGACGAAGACGAACAGGGCGACCAGCATCCCGACCAGCGCCACTTCCTCGACCGCCAGCACGTCGCCCGCCCGCCCGCTCAGCCAGCCGCCCGCCATGGCGGCCAGCGCCAGCAGCGCCAGCGGTTCCTGCCGGGGCATCATCCGGCGGAGCATGTCCCGCCGCAGCCAGATCAGCCACAGGCTGACCGGCAGCACGAAGAAGCCGTGGTTGTAGGTGA
>DASQKT010000060.1:0-8328 GCA_035630415.1 Skermanella sp. | reverse complement strand
TCATCGTGTACCCTCCTCAGCGACAACAGCGTCGCCGCGCAGCCGGTACCGGCGGGTGGCGGGAATGGCGGGCTCGTACCAGAGCGCCGGATCGAGCGTGAACCACAGCACGGCGCCGTCCCGGTCGCGCACGGCCCGGATCGCACCGACCAAGGGACCGACGCCATCAGCCGGCGGCCCTTCCAGGATCACCAGGGCGGGAGACCCGGTGAAGGCGCGGATCAGATCCGCCCGGACGAGATCGGACGCGGTCGCCTGTCCCGGCAGCACCGTCGGCAGTCCGGGGAGACCGAAGCCGGCGGACAGCCGGTTCGCCTCGTCCCGGATCTCGGCATAGGGGCGCGTCGTGTGGTGGAGCTGGGGAAGCAGGATATTGTCGATCAGGCTGAGATACGGGACCCAGGAACCGCGCCGGAAGCTGTGACCGATCCGCCCGCGCAGGGCGTTGGCGTGGTCGGGCTGTTGTCGCGACCAGTCGCGCCCGAGCATGCTGACGGTCCCTTGCAGGGGCGGCTCCAGCCCGCAGGCGGCATCGGCGATCGTGCGCTCGTGCTCCTCGTCGCCCGGATCGATCAGGATCAACTCGCCCGGTCCCAACGTCAGGTCGACCGACAAGCCGTCCGTCAGGACGGTGGATGTGAACTCCAGGACCGGCGGCTGGTCCATCGTCTACACCATAGCACTCAGCAGCCCGTTCACCACCAGGGTGAGCAGCAGCGCCCGGAAGAAGCCCGACGGCAGCAGGGTCGTCGCGGCCTCGTCGCGGCTGGCGCGTTGCTCAAGCGCCGTGACGCAGGCCGCCAGCCCGATCACGAACCCGATGCTCAGCGACTTCAGCGGCAGGATGGCGTAGCCGGCCGATCCGATGACAGAGAGGATGTTGAGGAGGACCTGATCGACCGGCTGGCGGACGATGCCCAGCGCGAGCGCCGCCAGCATGCCGGCCAGGGGGGCCACGGCGACGAACAGGATCGTCAGGCAGAAGGTGCTGAGCGACAGGGCCAGCACCCGCGGCAGCACCAGCAGGAGCAGCGGGTCCAGCCCCTGTGCGTCGAGCGCCCGCAGCCGTCCTTCTTCCCGCATGCGGCTCAACTCGCTGAGGATGATCAGCCCGCTGCGTCCGATCGCCAGCAGCCCGACGGTCAGCGGGGCCACCTCCCGCACCAGGATCGTCAGGATGATCAGGGTAATCTCGTCGTTCTGGCCGACCTGCTCAAGCCAGTAGAGCGCTTGCGACAGCAGGCCAAGACCGGCCAGGACAGCGGTTATGGTGACTGCGGGGATGCTTTGCAGTCCCGAAATCGCCATGAAGCGCATGAACTCCATCCGGACGGGCCGGCGCCATGTGACCGGCCTGACCATCTGGCGCAGGACCGCCGTTCCGACGGCAGCCGTCGTGACGATCCAGCGCGGCGACCAGGGCGGCAGGGGTGCCGGCTTTCCCGCCTTGACGGCTTGGTCTGTCATGGTGCCGGTCACAGGCGCCCCCGCAGGAAATAGGTCGTCATCTCGCCCAGCCGCTCCAGCCAGAAGGCGCCGCGTCGGCGGAACACGAAGCCGTCGCGCAGCAGCTCGTAGGTGCTCTGGGTCACCTGAATCATGCCGCCGGGTGCCGAGTTCGCCATGGTCGCCGCCACCCGCACCGCTTCGCCCCAGACGTTGAAGGCGACCTGCCCGAAGCCGATCGCCGATCCCAGGACCGCGCCGGTGTCGAGCCCCAGCGCGAAGCCCGGCGGACGGCCCAGGCTGGTGAAGATGCGCATGCATTCCGCGTCGATTTCCAGCGCGGCACTCGCCAGCCGCCTCGCCGCGTCCTCTCTGTCGTCGGAGTCGAACCCTTCCGCCGCGACGATCTGCTCGTTCAGGATCTTCAGGTAGCGGATGCGGTGCCGCTCCGCCACCGCCTGGCAGGACCGGACGATCCGTTCGATCACCACGGCGTCGGCGGCATTCCCCGTAGCCAGTGCTATGTCGTCGGCCATCCGCAGCACCATCACGGTGACGTGGGAGAAGCGCATCGCGGCGAGCTGATCGTCACCCAGCCCGCGCCGGGTGATCTCGTGGAGCAGGAGCCGGTCGCGCTCGAGCGACAGGGAAGCATTCCTCAGTCCCGCCTGTCCGCCCGGCAGACAGGGGCCGCTCTGCGCCTCGGCGGCAGCCGGCGCCGGAGGCTGCGCTGCCCGAGCTTCCGCGATCGGCGCCTGCGCCGTGGCGAAGCGTGGCGCCAGCAGCCGGCCCAGGATGCGGACGAAGCCGATGGCGTCCTGCTCCGCTTCCGCCGACAGCGCGGCATCCTCGATCCAGACGCATCCGGCCACGCATTCGTCGTTCCGGACAGGCACGCTCAGCAGGCTGCGGCAGCCGGCGGCCTGAAGGTAGATCAGGTAAAGCTCCGCCGTCAGCGGGTCGCTTCCGGTGTCCGCCACCGACAGGATTTCACCGGACGACAGGCTTTCGGCGAATTGCGGGCACTGGTCAAGCGGGATTTCCACCGCGTCGGTGTGGCCCCGGCTGTCGCGGTCGAAGCTGTCGGCGCAGAGCAGCAGCCGGTCCTCGATCCGCCACAGGCTGATGCCGCGCGCACCCGTAGCCCCTGATATGATCTCCGTCGCGCGCCGCAATGCCGCCCCGTCCGCCGGGTTGCCCAGCCCGTCCAATTCGGCGAGGTCCCGCAAGGCGGTATTTTGAACAGCCAGCGCCCGCTGGCGCCGCAGCAGGTCGCGGGCATGGCGGTCCGTCCGGATGCCCTGCCATGCCAGGAATCCGGCAAGTCCGATCGCCAGAGCCATGACCGAGCCGGAGAGCATCAGGGTCCTGATATTGTTGGCCGCGACGAACCCGACGAAGTCCGTTTCCGGTACGATCAGCAGCAGCCACCAGTCGCGCCCGACCGTCTGCCGCAGGGATGACGCCGAGACGATCTGCCGGGTGCCGTCGATCTCCATGAGGGCGCGCGTCTCGCCGCTGATCCTCACCCGGTCGAAGGCTTCCCGGATAACGGGCTGACCCAGTTCCTCAATGCGGGCCGGGCGCGGTGCGTCGTCCTCGCCGCGCAGCAGGGCCGCCGCATCGGGAAGGGCTACCAGCCTGCCGTCTCCCTCGGTGATCAATGCCCGTCCGGTCCGGCCGACATCCAACTGGCCCAGGAACTCGCCGATCGCGGCAAGCTCGACATCGGCCCCGACCACCGCCGACACGGAGCCATCCGCCCGGCGGGCGGACTTCGATACCGTGATGCCGGGATTCCGGTTGGAGAAGAAGACGTAGACGTCGCTCCAGAACAGCCCGTCGGCCGCGGCGGCACCCCGGTACCATGCCCGTTCTGCCGGGTCATAAGTGTCAGCGGGATCTTCCTCGGTCGCGGTGACGGCGCCGTCCGGTGCGCGCCGTGTCCAGGTTACTCTGCGTTGTTCTTCCGACCGGACGATCCGCTTGGTGTCCAGCCCGCCCGCCGCCGAGCGCTGCACCATCAGGAAGTCGCCTCCGGCACTGCCGACATACAGGGAGGTCAGCCGGGTGCGGCTGCGCATCAGGGTCAGCGCCAGCGCTTCCGACCCAGGGCCGAGAGGATCTGCCGCGATGGCGCCGGCGAAGACCTCGGCGGTGTCGGCAGCCGGCTCCAGCCATGCCGTCACCTGCGTCCTGACGCGCCGGTCCAGGGCCTCGATCAAATCCTGGCTCAGGACCAGCGCGTCCCGCCGGTTGACGGTGTAGGAGTAGTAGGCGGTTCCGGCCAGTGCCCCGGCGATCAGCAGCACGCCCAGGATCGGGACGCCCAGCCGCAGGAGGCGGCGGAGGCGGTCGTGGAACGCCTCCGCCGGATCGGTATCGACGTCGATGACGTCCCGTCCGCGCACGGCCGGTTCCTCGGCATCAGCTCTGGGTGTTGCGGCTCAAGCGGTTGCGCAGCCGGTCGGCCTGCGGGTTGGAAACGTTGCGGCTGACCAGGATATCGACCGGACGGACTTGACGCTCATAATAGGTGGAATTCCAGGCGTCGCGGGGCGCTATCACCGAACCATCCAGGTTGACTCCGCCGTAAAGTCCCTTGGACCGGGAGAACGCCAGGATGTCGGAGGTCTGGACCTGGGCACCGGCGCCGACCGGACCGGCGGCGACGCTGGCGTCGGCGCCCAGCTTGAAGGAATTGCTCAGCATCGCGTCGACGCCGCGCTGGGAGCGGATCATCAGGATCACTTCAGCAACCTCCGCACCCGCCTGGAAGCCGACGCTGCCGGACGCCACCGTGTAGAAGGCCGGATAGCCCCAGTCGCGTGAGTTGTCGTGGACCAGCAACGTCCCGTTGCCGCCGGCACCGCCGAAGATGAAGCCGGCCCGGACGAAGGTCGGCACGATCAGCACGCCCCGCGCACTCGGCAGGTTGTCGCGGAACCAAGTCATTTCCGGATCGCGCAGGAAGTTGGTCAGCGTCGCATCCGCGTCGTTAACCAGGGCCGCAGGGTCGTCTGAGGAATCAGGGGAGGTCGATGCGCAGGCGGTCAGCACGAACGATGCAGTAATGCCCTGGGCTCCGAGCGTCAGAAGCCGGCGGCGTGACAGCGAACCATTCATGAAACTTATCCTTTTTATCGTTGGGTCGGCGTGCCGGTAACACGCAGACTCCCCGATCTTTCCATGAACGCTCCACTTCCCGGAAGGTGTTGACTGTATGTAACGCTGTTGGGCAGGTGTTAGTTAAGCCGTCCGCCCGGCTGCTTCGACAGGCTGCGCTGCATCGCCTTGCGCCCGTCGCAGTCGCGTTCCTGTTCGCCACGCTCGGAACCGTCCTCCGGAACGGGGCAGTCGCGCGGTGGAGCGTCGGTGCCGCCGGTCGCCACTTCCTCCTGAAGCGCCGTCATGTGACGGGCTAGCGAGGCCTCGGCCTCTGCCTCCATCTCGCGGTAATGGCGGATCACGGTTTCGCCGAAGGCGGTAAGGCCCGTCCCGCCGCCTTTCCGCCCGCCGACGACGGCGCTGACGACCGGCTGGCGGAAGGTCTGGTTCAAATCGTCGATCAGCAGCCATGCCCTGCGGTACGACATGTCCAACTCGCGGGCGGCGCTGGAGATGGAGCCGCAACGGCGGATCGCTTCCAGCAGGGCCACCTTGCCGGGGCCGAGCGAACCGGCCGGTTCGAAATCGATGCGCAGCCTGAGCTTCGCCATGGCGGTTGATTCCTCAACTCTGTTCTTGCGGCCCTTAGAGGGCAATGTGCTTTCCCGCCGGTCCCGGAAAGACGCGATCGAAGGCGACGCTCTTCACCAGGGCGAAGACCGGAGTGCCGACTGCCAACCCCAGCCGTTCGACCGAGTGCTGGGTGACGCGGGCCAGCAGGAACGATCCCCCGAGATCGATCTTGACGTCCCGCGACGGTCCGGTTGCCTCGCCAAGCTCGATGATACGGCCTTCCAGCATGTTATGCACGCTGATCCGCGACGGCGGTTCCAGCGCCAGGATCACGTCGCGCGCCTGGATGCGCACCCGCAGCGGCTGCCCGATTCCCAGGCTCAGCAGTGGCACCGTCAACTCGCCGCCGTTGAAGCGTAGCGCCGTCAACCGGGAGTCAGGGTCATGCGAGACGACGGTGGTATCCAGCACGGCGCCGGCCTCCGGTCCGCCAATGGCGCCGTCCAGGTCCAGCCGGACCGACAGTTCCGCCACCGTACCGGTCGCCCGGACCCGCCCGTCGGCGACCAGTACCAGGGTGGTGGCTAATCTTACCACCTCGTCCGCCGAATGGCTGACGAAGACGATCGGGATGTTCAGTTCGTCGCGCAGCCGCTCGATATAGGGCAGGATCTCGGCCTTGCGGGCCGCGTCGAGCGAGGCTAGCGGCTCGTCCATCAGCAGGATACGCGGCTGGGCCAGCAGCGCCCGCCCGACCGCGACTCTCTGCCTTTCGCCGCCGGAAAGGGTGTGGGGACGCCGTTTCAGCAGCGGATCGATCCCCAGCAGCTTCGCTACCGGCTCAAGCTCGATCCGGCGTTCGCCTTGAGGGACCCGGCGCAAGCCGTAGAGCAGGTTGTCGAGCACCGACATGTGCGGGAACAGGCGGCTGTCCTGGAAGACGTAGCCGACGCGGCGCTTTTCCACCGGTACGTCGACCCTGCGGGCGCTGTCGAACAGGACGGCGCCGTCCAGCAGGATGTGCCCGGCATCGGGCCGGCTGAGACCCGCGATGGCGTTGATGACGGAGCTTTTGCCCGACCCGCTGGGACCGAACAGCGCCGTGACGCCCTGGGACGGCGCCTGGAAGGCGATGTCGAGGTCGAACGATCCCTGCCGCCGCTTGATCGCTATGTCCAGCATTCACATGTCCTCATGCCGGAATCTCTCAAGGCCGGCCCATCATCCGGCGGACCCGGCGGCCGAGCCATTCCGACAGGATCAGCGCGCTCAGCGACAGGGTGAAGGATAGCGCCACCAGCCGGGCGGCTTCCAGGTCGCCGTCCGGTGTCTGGGTCGCGGTATAGATTGCCAGCGGCAGGGTCCGGGTCTCGCCCGGAATGTTCGAGACGAAGGTGATCGTGGCGCCGAACTCGCCGAGGCTGGCGGCAAAGGCCATTACGGCGCCGGAAAGGATGCCGGGCAGCGTCAGCGGCAGGGTGATGGTCAGGAACCGGTCGATCGGACCGGCACCCAGCGTTCGCGCCGCCGCCTCCAGCCCGCCGTCGATCGCCTCGATCGCCAGCCGGATCGCCCGCACCATCAGCGGGAACGACATGACGCCGGCGGCGACCGAAGCGCCGGCCGATGTGAAGATCAGGCGGATGCCGAAGGTTTCCAGCAGCCATGACCCGATGACCCCGCGCGTTCCCAGCGTGATCAGCAGCAGATAGCCGATCACGACCGGCGGCAGCACCAGCGGCAGGTGGATGATGCCGTCGAACAGCGATTTCCCCCAGAACTCGGCGCGGGCCAGGATGAGCGCCGCCACGATGGCGAGCGGCAGCACGGTCAGGGTGCTCCAGCTTGCGACCCACAGGCTCAGGCTGACCGCTTCGATTTCCAGGGGAGTCAGCACGTCAGCCCTGGGGAGCGGGAGCTGCGGAGAAGCCGTATTTCCTGAACACGTCGAAGGCGGCCGGCGACTTCACGAAATCCAGGAACGCCTGGGCATCCGGAGCCTTGCTGGTCGCCGTGCGCGCGATCGGGTAGATGATCGCCGGGTGGCTGTCCGTCGGGAAAGCGCCGATAACCTCGACGCCCTTGTCCACCTTGGCGTCCGTCTCGTAGACGATGCCGAGCAGCGCTTCGCCGCGCGATACGAAGGCCAGCGCCGAGCGAACGCTTTCAGCCCGGACCAGCTTCAGCTCGACCTCGTTCCAGACGCCGAGATGGGTCAGCGCCGCCTTGGCGTATTTGCCGACCGGGACGCTGTTGGGCTCGCCGGTCGCCAGACGGCTGTTGCCGAGGCGCTGGAGCAGCGGGAAGTTGCCCTTCTCCACCGTGATCGGGCTGGCAATCGCCTTGGGGGCTATCAGGACCAGCTTGTTGCCGACAAGGTTGGATCGGCTCTCCGGCTTGATCAGGTCGCGCTTGGCCAGATAATCCATCCAGTCGAGATCGGCTGAGATGAAGATGTCGGCGGGAGCCTGCTGCTCGATCTGCTTGGCGAGGGCGGAACTGGCGGCGAAGGACAAGGCGACCTTCCTGCCGGTATCCCGTTCATAGAGCTTGGCGACTTCTTCCAGGCTGTCCTTCATGCTGGCGGCTGCCATCACCAGGGTATGGTCCGAGGCACGCGCCTGGGGCGAGATCCCGATCAGAAGACCGAGGGCTGCGGCGGCGAGCGTCACTTTTCCAAAGAGCCGGCGGTTCGGAAGACCTTTAGAAACTCTCATGTCCAATGCCCTCTCCATGAAGCTGTATCGAGCCATATACAACGAAAAAATCGATATTTGCAAATTCCTTTCCCGCTTCACCCCTGTACGATAGGGGCATGATGCCGTCCTTTGCCACTCCCCATGAACTTTCCAGCATTCGCATGCGTGGATTCGCCGCGCGTGCCAGCCTGGACGAGGCCTGGGCGTGGATCGATACCCGCATCGAACCTCTCGGTTCCGAAACGATCGAGCCGTTTGCGGCGGTCGGCCGCATGACGGCGGGCGACATCGTCGCTACCGGTGATCTTCCCGTCGCGGATCGGGCGGCACGGGACGGCTACGCGGTCAGGGCCGCCAACAGCGTCGGTGCCTCCGACTATAACCCGATCCCGCTTGGCCTTGTGGGGACCTTGTCGCCGGTCTCCGTCGGCGATGCGGTGCCGGAAGGGACCGATGCGGTCGTCGCGGTCGAACATACCCGTTCCGATGCCGGAACGGTCGA
>DASQKT010000059.1:0-8210 GCA_035630415.1 Skermanella sp. | reverse complement strand
TGTCGAGCGTCACCTTGCGCACCAGCACGAACAGGGCCGAGGTGCCGGGCTCAAGGGTCTGACCGACCTCACGCATGAAATTGTCGTCGATCCCGATGTCGGTGAGGGCGCCCGCCAAGGCACCGCTGGCGGCCCCGGCGGCGACGCCGATCAGCGGATTCAGGAAGATCAGGCCGACCAGGAAGCCCCAAAGGGATCCCGAGGCCAGCGAGGCCGCCATGACGTCGTGGATCTGGTTCAGCCGGACCTTGCCATCCTTGCCACGGGTCACGACGACAGCATCCTCAAGGTCGACCAGATGCTCCTTTTGGAGGCTGAGGAGTTTCCAGCGGACCTGTTCCGCCTTCTGCTCGTCGTCATAGGCAATGACGATCAGTTCGCTCATGTCCTTCTCCTGTCAGCATGGCGGATATTCGCAGTTTTCCGGGACGGCTCTCCGTGGACTCAGGATGCGGTCGCCTTCTGCTGGGAATCGCCAGGCGCTTCCTGGCCGGCGCCCGCTGTTTCGGATGCATTCGAGGAGCGCATGGCTTCGGCGGCGCCGCTCAGGGCCTGGGTGGTTCCACCGCCATCGGCCTGGGACGAACCCTGCCTTGCGCCTCCCCGGACCTCGATCCGGCCCGAACGCTGCTTCGCCTCGGCCGGCTTCGGCAGGGTCACGGTCAGCACGCCGTTGTCATAGTCGGCTTGGACCGCTGACGGATCGACCGGGAAAGGCAGACGGATCGTCCGCATGAACGCCCCGGTCGCGCGCTCGACGACATGGAAGTTCTCCTGCTTCTCATCGCGTTCGATCTTCTTTTCACCGCGGATCGTCAGCAGGTCGTCATCGACCATGACCTCGATTTCGTTCTGTCCGACGCCGGGAAGTTCGGCTTTGACCCTGATCTCACGATCGGTCTCGCTTACGTCGATGCGCGGAGCCGCCAGCGCCGTGTTCCCCGTCAGGTCCGGAATCTCCCCGAACAGCCGCTCGATGAGAGCCCGCGGATCTGGGATCGATCGCAGGGCCGGGGAATTGCCGTATAGGAACGGAACGATTGATCGTTGTGCCATATCCAGTCCTCCTCGGAAGGTCAGTGGTTGCAGGGGTTCGCAATAGAGGCGTGGCGGATGCCCTGGCGGCGGCTCACCCTCGCGTTTCCTCGACGGGCAAGGCTACGAAGCGATTGGTTCCGCGATGGTTCACCAGCAGCACGGCCTGCTTGGAGTTGATCGCTTGCTGAAGCTTCTTCGCGCCGTCCGCGGGATCGGTCACCGGCTGTTTGTTGATCGAGACGATCACGTCACCCGGCTCGATGACGCCGGCCACTGGACTGTCGGGCGCCACCGCGCTCACCAGAATGCCGGAGACGTTGGCCGGCACACCGGCTTGCCGCCGCAGGTCGTCGCTGAGCGGTGCCAGTTTGAGACCAAGCGCTCTTGATTGTTGTGTCCGATCCGGCTCCCGCGGATCGGCACCGGCGGGAGACGCGGTCTGCGGTTGAGTCTCCAGCGGATCGATCGTCGCGGTCAGCTTCCGCTCCTTGCCGTCGCGCAGCACGGTGATGTCGACACGCTGGCCGGTCGGCGTTTCCGCCACGAGGCGCGGCAGGTCGTGAGCGTCCTTGATTTCCCGATCGCCGAACCGGAGAATGACATCGCCGGGCTCGAACCCCGCTTTGGCGGCGGGGCTGTCGCGAACCACGTCGGCGACGAGTGCGCCTTTCGGATTGGCCGGGTCCAGTCCGAAGCTTTTCGCGATCTCGGGAGAAATGCCCTGGATCTGAACGCCAAGCCAGCCGCGGCTGACATGGCCATGGTCCTTGAGTTGCTGGACGATGTTCCGGGCAAGATTGGACGGGACCGCGAACCCGATACCGACGCTGCCGCCCGAGGGCGAATAGATCGCCGTGTTGATACCGATCACGCGGCCGCTGAGGTCGAAGGTCGGCCCGCCGGAATTGCCGCGGTTGATCGCCGCGTCCAGTTGCAGGAAGTCGTCATAGGGTCCCGACTGGATGTTGCGCCCCAGAGCCGAGACGATCCCCGCCGTTACGGTCCCTCCCAGGCCGAAGGGGTTGCCGACCGCGATCACCCAGTCGCCGACACTCGCCGCGTCGCTGTCGCCCCAGGTGACGAAGGGCAATGGCTTGTCGGTATCGATCTTCAACAGCGCGATGTCGGTCTGTTCGTCACGTCCGACGAGCCGGGCGGGATGCCTGCTGTTGTCCTGGAAGACGACCGTGATCTTGTCGGCGTCGCCGACGACATGGTTGTTGGTGACGATCTCGCCGCTCGGATCGATGATGAAGGCCGAACCGGCGGCGGTTACCTTGCCGCTCGGTGGCGGCGAACTCTGACGCTCAGGCTGGTTGGGCATACCCTGCTGCTCGAAGAAGCGGCGGATGAAGTCATCGAAGGGCGACGGCGGGAAAGTGGGGGTTCCCGGTTCCGCCTCCTGTTCACCCTCCTGTGCCTGCGCGTTCATTATGACGGAGACGTTGACCACCGCTGGCATCACCCGCCTGACCATCGGCGCCAGACTGGGCAGCGGCACCGGGGCTTCGGCCTGCACTTGGCGGGTGATGTTGGGCGCACCGCCTGGGTTAGCCTGTGCCCCCCTGCCCTGTGCCCATGCGGTGTCGATGTTTAAGGCCAGGGCCACACCCGCAGCGCAGCCTCCTGCCACCAGGACCCGTCTGAAGTGGCTGGAACGGGAATGCACGGTCTTCGGATTTGGCTTCGGCTTTGAAGTGGCGATATGAAATCGAGGAACCATGATCTCGACACCCGTTTTTGTAGTGTTGGGAGCACCATCAGATCCGGACGCTGGCTTGGCGGTTCGCTCCCGGCAAATTTGACGGGGCCGCTCGCCCGCACCTTGACCGTCATCAACTTTCTCGGAATCTTCTCCCCCGATTTGGAGTTTCATGCCCATGCACCGCCTCCCTTCCAGGAATGCGCGACGAAGACAATCAAGCGGGGTGTGCCGCCATCCCGGTCGGCTCGTTCCGGTGCTTCCTGAGCCGGAATGCCAGCACCAGCAATACGCCGCCGAAGATCAGCGCGTAGGCTCCCAACCACCATGTCATGACCACGGCGCCGGCAATCGGAGCGATGAACAACAGCACGCCCCAGACCACCGAAACGATGCCACTCAGTGCCAGGAGCCACTTGCCGTGGGTCTTGCGCAGTCGGAAGACGGCCGCGAGCATCAGGATACCCGAGATGATCGCCCACGCTCCGTTGAGCCAGACGAAGGCGAGAATGGTTGCGATCGGAAGGAAAAAGGCGATCGCGCCCGTCGCGATGTCAACCAGTCCTTCCAGGATGAAGGGCCACCACCGCTCACGACGCGTGGCCGCGCGTACGCCGGCGACAATGGCCATGATCCCGTCGGCCAGCATGTAAGCGGCGAACAGGATAATAAGAGCGCCTATCGTCACGTCCGTCATCAGCAGCGCGCTGAGGCCGAAGATGATGCCGAATACGCCACGCAGCGCCACGGTCCACCAGTTTTCCGCCAGCAGCGCGCTCATCCCCTGGGACTCCACGAAGCTGCCACCGGGATCGTTCACAGTGAAGCCGGAGCCACGAACGCCTTCATTTCTGCCGCGGTTTTCGCTCGTTGTCATCGTTGTTTCCAATCCTGCTGGTGACCATTCTCCGGTTCGTCGCCACCGCCCGTCGTGGTACGGCAGCTGGATGAAGGACCCCTGCGGGCGCACCGCCGTGAAACCATCGGGGGATTGGCAGCTTTCCCGATCCCGCTTGCACGAGCGCCGGCCACGCGCACCTTGTCAAAAGCCAGCCTGTCAAAGGCCTTCCGGGTGCCTGCCGTACCGATTATGAACTCGCAGTTTCTGCGCGCCTTGACTGCCGTCAACTTCCCCGTCGGTGTGTCGTTGTTGAAAACGCGTGCAGCTTGAAGCCGAAGACCAGCCCATCGAGGTCTTGCCACGTTGAGCCAGGACCCAATCCCTACCTTTCCACGCAAAGTGCGGGAGAACCCTGGACCCGTTTCTTGAACATCTGGAGGCGCGCCTACCTGAAGGCTGCGAAGACGGGATGGCCCTGTGGTAGGGCTGTGCCTGATGCGGGCACACATGAAAATTGACGGTGGTCAAGGTTCCGCCTGCCAACACGTCATAATATGGTCTGGGGCCATGATATGGTGAGATGTGGCTCTGCTTGTAACCAAGACGAAAAAGGCCTGGATCTGGAAGGCTTACGACACGCGATAGGACGATGGGCGTCCGACAAAGATAATTCGGAAGCAATCTCTGAAATGAGCCCGCAATGAGCACAGATATCCTTTTCAGCCCCTTTTCCTTCAAGTCCCTGAACTTGAAAAATCGGATCGTCATGGCTCCGATGACGCGGTCCTTCTCGCCCGGTGGCGTGCCGACGGACGACGTGGCCGCTTATTACCGCCGCCGGGCGGAGAACGATGTCGGCCTGATCCTGTCCGAGGGGACCGTCATCGACCGGCCCGCTTCCTCGAACGATCCCAACGTTCCGCGTTTCCACGGTGGAGATGCGCTTGCCGGCTGGAAAAAGGTCATCGACGCCGTCCATACGGCGGGCGGCGCCATGGCGCCGCAGGTCTGGCACATGGGCGTGATGGCTCCGCATTCGTCCGGCTGGCTGCCGCCGCAGCAGTTCGAAGGCCCTTCGGGTTTCGTCGTGCCGGGCAAGCCCGGCGGCGCCGCGATGAGCGAAGGCGACATCGCGGACACCATCGCCGCCTTCGGCCGCGCGGCGGCGGATGCCAAGCGGCTGGGCTTCGACGCGGTGGAGATCCACGGAGCCCACGGCTACCTGATCGACCAGTTCTTCTGGGCTGGGATGAACAAGCGTTCCGACGGCTACGGCGGCGCCACCCTGCCGGAACGCAGCCGCTTCGCGGTCGAGGTGGTCAAGGCCGTGCGCGCGGCCGTCGGCGAGGACTTCGCCGTGCTCCTGCGACTTTCGCAGTGGAAGCAGCAGGATTTCGCGGTGCGTCTTGCCAAGACGCCGGAGGAGATGGAGGCTTGGCTCGTCCCGCTGGCGGACGCCGGCGTCGACATCTTCCATTGCTCGCAGCGGCGGTTCTGGCAGCCGGAATTCGAGGGATCGGACCTGAACTTCGCCGGTTGGGCCAAGAAGCTGACCGGCAAAGCCACGATCACGGTGGGTTCGGTTGGCCTGTCGGGCGAGTTCATCGCCGCCTTCCAGGGCGAAAGTTCGCAGCCCAGTCCCCTTGAGGAACTCTTGCGCCGCTTCGAACGCGGCGACTTCGACCTCGTCGCCGTCGGCCGCGCGCTGCTCTCCGACCCCCAGTGGGTCCGTAAGGTTCGCGAGGGGCACACCGAGGCGCTGCGCGACTTCACCAAGGAAGCGCTCGCGACCCTGTCATGAACGAGCTTGCGCAGGGGACGGATAGGTCTGGAGCTGATGGAAGCGGCATTCGGGCACTCAGCGTATGGGTTGAAGGGAGCTGTCGATGGACAAGTCGAATTCCTGGAAGGAAACCAGGCTAGCTTGGCCAGTACTCGGCTTCTATGAACGCTTCGAACAAATCGTTTCCCTGGTTCTGACGCTGTTGATCGCCATCGTGATCATCGCAGCGCTTGTGAATCTGGTGTTCAGGATCGTCCTGCTGGTCATGCTGAACGTCGTCGATCCAGCCGATCAGGCAGTGTTCCAGACCATTTTCGGCATGATCATGACCGTGCTGATCGCTCTGGAATTCAAGCATTCCGTTATCGGCGTAATGGAGCGCCGCAATAACATCGTGCAGGTCAGGACCGTGGTGCTGATAGCATTGCTGGCGCTTGTCCGGAAGTTCATCATTATTGATGCATCCCACGTCGAGCCTCTCACGCTGATCGGATTGGCGCTGGCTACCCTGGCGCTCGGCTGCGTCTACTGGTTGATCCGCGAGCAGGAGCGCCGATGATGAAACGGTCCGGAATCGGCCGGCGGCACGCTCCATGACCGAGTTCACTCATGGAACTGAGCCCGAACACGTGGTGCTGTGGCAGCTTGGCGTCATGCTTGCGGCAATCGTCATCGTGCTGCTGGGCGCGCATCGGCTGCGTATCAACCCCGTCATCGGTTACCTGCTGCTGGGTGTGATGCTAGGTCCTCATGGGCTTCGGCTGATCGAAAGCGCACCAGCGTTGCACGCCGCCGGGGAACTCGGCATCGCCTTTCTGCTGTTCACCATCGGCCTTGAACTGTCGTTGCAGCGGCTTGGCGCCCTGGCGAAGGATGTCTTCGGCCTGGGTGGGCTCCAGATGACGCTGACCGGAGTTGCACTCACCCTGTGCGCCCACGCCTTCGGCTTGGATCTGCAAGCAGCGGCACTGGTCGGGTTCGGCCTGGCGCTGTCCTCGACGGCGCTCGTGATGGATGTCCTGCATGGCAGCCGCGAGGAAGCGACACCGCTCGGCCGCACGGCCTTTGCCATCCTGCTGTTCCAGGATCTGACGTCGATTCCCTTGCTGGTCCTGGTCGGCCTGTCCCGTGGCGATGCCCCGGCGGTCGCCCTGCTCGCCTGGGCGCTCGGTTCGGGTTTCGTCACCATACTGGGGATCATCTTCTTCGGTCATCTGGTCCTGCGCCCACTGTTCGACCGGGCCGGCTCGGCGCGCAGCAGCGAACTTTTCCTCGCCACCACTCTGCTGGCTGTCGTTGCGACCGTGACGGTCGCCGACGCCGCCGGGCTGTCGGGGGCAATGGGCGCCTTTCTGGCCGGCCTCCTGCTCGCCGAGACCGATCACCGCCACCGGATCGAGATCGATATCGAACCATTCCGGGGACTGCTGATAGGCGTCTTCTTCATTACGGTCGGCATGGGGCTGGAGCCCGGCGTGCTGGTGGCCAATGCCGGCTCGATCGCCATCGCCCTGCCGATCTTCATCCTCTTGAAAGCGGCCATCCTGACGCTGCTCTGCCGGCTGACGGGACGCGGGTGGGATACCGCGGCACGGATCGGATTGCTGCTCGGCGGAGGCGGCGAGTTCGCCCTCGTGCTGTTCGGGATCGGCGCCGGATCGGGGTTGCTTCCCGCAGGCTTGGCTCAGGGAGCGATCGCCCTGACGGCGATCTCCATGATGCTCACGCCGCTCATCGATGTTCTCGGGCGCCGTCTTGCGCGGTCCCTGCCCCAATCGGCCAGCAACGCCGGGACGGATTCCGGAGAGGAAAGCAAAGCTCCGGAAAAACATGTCGTGATCGTCGGCTTGTCTCATCTCGGCCGGACCGTGGCGAAAATCCTGCGCCAGCAAGGGTATACCGTAATTGGTGTCGATTTGGACGCGCGTCGCGTCGCCAATGGCCGTGCGAACGGCCTGACAGCGATCACTGGCGACGCGCGCCGCCGTGAGTTGCACCATCGCCTGCATCTGGACCGTGCCATTGGGGTGATCATTACGATCGGTGACCCTCATGCGGCACAAGCGGTCGTCGCAGAAATCTCGAAGACGTACCGTGAACTGCCCATAGTCGTCCGCACCAGGAGAATGGGCCTGGAAGCCGCCGCCCAATCGTCAGGTGGCCGATCTTCTGAGCAATCCGCTGCGGCGGCGGCTTCCCAGATCGTGCCCGTACCGGAAGATGACATCGCAGCCACCGCCCTTGCCGACACGCTTCTGGATCGGCTCGAAGCGGATGGACATGTCGGTGAAAAGCAACTTGATCATGCCGGTGGGTAGGAAATCCAATAGCAGCGGCGCTGAACTTTGGCCGTTGGAGTTCCCGCAAGTCATCCTTGAATGCCGCTGGTATCAGTCCCGTTTCTCTCCCGGCACGGGGGTTTCCTCCCCCAGCACATGCCGCACATACAGCTTCTTCACTGCTACGTACACGGCGACCGTCAGGGGGGCCGCGATGACCACGCCCGGTGCCCCGAACAGAATCCCCGCCACAAGCACTGCGAACAGCAGCAAGGCGGGCGGAATGCCCACCATGCGCCTCTCGATCACGGGCTCGATGATGTTGGACTCGACCTGCTGAACCGCAAGGTAGAGCAGAACCGTCCAGAGAAGCGCATCACCGCCCTGCCCAAGCGACACGAGAAGGGCCGGAATGGCGCCGATGACCGGACCGATGATGGGTATGAACTCGGTCAGGGCCGCGAAGAGGGCGAGCGCCAGAGGTTCGGGCAGACCGATCATCCAGGTCCCAAGCCAGACCAGAATGCCCACGATCGCCATGTCGGCCAGTTTGCCGATGAGCCACAG
>DASQKT010000058.1:0-5927 GCA_035630415.1 Skermanella sp. | reverse complement strand
AAGTCCCGATGCGGGCTATCAGCCCGTTATGGATCGACTGCCGGACATCATCGGGCTGCATGTCGATGACGTCGCGCAGCAGCCGGAGCCGCCGCCGCACGTGATGGAGTTGGTCGAGAAGGGAAAGCACCAGCGGGATCTCTTCCGGCCCGATCGCCAGATCGTCCCGCAGTTCGGCGATCAGCCGGATGCGGGCGACATCGATCTCGCGGAACCGATAGGCGCCGGCATTCCCTTCCGGCCGCACCCAGCGGTCCGCGATCCAGGCGTCCAGGTCCGCCGCGGCAAGGCTGGGGAACAGTCGCCGAAGCTCGTCGGATCCGATCATGGCGCTGCTCCTCCTCTATCCCGGCCGCTGTCCTGACCCATGTCACGGCGGGGATCGAAGCGGTGATCGGGGCTCCAGCGCCGCAGGAAGTCCTTGAATTCATCGTCGACCGGTCCGATCACGACCTTGAGGGTGACATACTCGTCACCAGCCTTCTCCGCGCCATGCGCGGGCACGCCTTTGCCACGCAGGCGGAGCACGCGGCCGGTGTCGGACCCTTCCGGCACGCGGAGCGTCACCGCTCCTCCGGGGGTGGGAACCGGGATTCTGGCTCCCAGCACCGCTTCCGCGACCGTTACCGGGACCTCGACATGGATGTCGTTGCCATCGCGCCGGAAGAAGGGGTGAGGCTCGACCTGGATTTCGATCAGCGCGTCGCCGGCGGGGCCGCCGCCAATCCCTTCACCGCCCTGTCCCCTCAGCCGGAGCACCTGTCCGTCCTGGGTCCCTGGCGGAACCGTGACATCGAGCGTCTTGCCGTCGGGTAGCTGGAGGCGCCGCTTCGTTCCGTTGACCGCGTCCAGGAAATCGACATTGAGAACATAGTGGCGGTCGGTACCCCGCATCCGGAATTCGGCAGTTCCCCTTCGCCCTGCGGCCCCAAAGCGCCCGCTGAAGAAGCTGGAGAAAACGTCGTCGAACTCACCCGACCGCCCCGATCCCGATTCATCGTACCGGGAGCCGCCCTGTTGCTCGGCGAAGTCCCGGTAATAGGATCGCCTTGGCCGTTCGGCGCCTGACGCATCGATTTCGCCACGGTCATACCGCGCGCGCTTATGGGGATCGGAAAGCAGGTCGTGCGCGGCGGAAATCTCCTTGAAGCTTTCCTCGGCTTCGCTGTCGCCTGGATTGAGATCCGGATGGTATCGCTTGGCAAGTTTGCGGTAGGCGTTGCGGATTTCCTCGTCGCTCGCTTGCGGCTGGACGCCAAGCACTTTGTATGGATCATCGATGGCCATGGTCGCGGCCGGTCAACCGGCAGTTCTCGAGGATGAAGGCAGCATCAGCGGATCACGCAGTTTGATGATCTGCTTGGTTCCTTCGGCATCGACGATCTCCAGACTGGACAGTCCAGTCGGTCCCACTTCGGCATACACTTCGGTCGGATGTTTGATCAGGTGATCAAGCCCTTGCAAAGCGATATCGATGATGTCGTCCTTATAGTCATAGGTGATTCCCAGCACGGGCAGCCACTCGACCTCGATCTGGTCGCCCAACGAAAGGGAGCCCACTTCGATTTCGGTGCGCTTGCCGACGATCTCCTTCGACACATGGTCGAAAAAGCCGCGCCATTCCACCCGATCAAGCTTTTTTACTGTCATTGAATTCGTCCATTCTCGTCGGATCGCCTTACATAGCGCGAAGTATGCGCCAGTTCCGGCGGACCAGACCTTGACCGCTGTCACTTTTCCGGCGGATCGGGCGAGCTTTTCGATCGTGTCCCTGGGCGTGGTGTAGGAGCGCCTCGGGAAACGATCGCCCGTCGCCTTGCCGAAGCCGTCCGGCTTGCCGTGATGGCCGCCTACCCAGTGACTTCACATCATTGATCAAGGGTTCGGAGTGATCGGCGGGATATTCCGATCTGTACGTTCCGGTTGTTGTGGATACGGCGGATCGGGAATCCCAAGGTGATCGCGGCGGCGATGAAGACACCGTTGCTGATATGGTTGCCGGCGAGGGGAGTAGCGTATCGACGTCTATGCCACCAGCGTTCGGCGATATGCGTGTAGCCGGTGCTGGTGCGATTCCGGTCGGGCGTTGGAATCTGCTCAAGCCGCTTGAGAAATTCAACCGCGCGCACGAACTCGGCGGGATCGGCCCCGGTCAGCGGTGTACCGTCGAAATCACCGCCACAGCCATATCCTTCCTTGAACAGGAAAGGGTGCGTTGCGGCAACCTCGGCGAGCTTGCTGCGGGCGTACCGGATGTCGGCCTGAGTGACCCCACCCATCGCCATATCGCTGAAGGCTGTCGTCTTCATGGGGCAGACTCCTACCCAATGTTCATGCTCAATGTTCATGCATGAAGCGGCGAAGTATGGCGCACTGGCGTATCACCACCTTGATCATCGTCAACCTTTCCGATCGACCGGGAACCTCGACCGCTCAGGACACGATCCGGCGGAAAAACGGCTGCCGGTTGATTGCCGTCAAAGACTGAAATTCTCACCCGTGCATAGTGCCTGTTCATATGTGGAACATGCTTGGACAAGCGGAGGAGTATCCGCTGAAAGGTCAGCCATGTTGAAACCGGACAGGACGGCATCCTCCGCTGATTGCGCCGGGTTCCGGCGGATGTTCGCGCCGGACCGATTGACGGTCGGCGTGTTCTTCCCGATCGAGGCGTTTCAGGGTGACGAACCGACGATGCGCAATCAGGAACGCTTGGCCCGCCGCGCCGAGGAGTTGGGTTTCGCAGCGCTATGGGTCCGGGACGTGCCGCTGCGCGATCCCAGTTTCGGCGATGTCGGGCAGGTCTACGACACCTGGGTCTATCTCGGCTGGATCGCGGCGCACACGGACAAGATCGCGCTCGCGACAGGCTCGGTCATTCTGCCGCTGCGTCACCCGCTGCACACGGCCAAGGCAGCCGCGTCGGTCGACCAACTCTCGGGCACCCGGCTCGTGCTTGGCGTCGCGTCCGGGGACCGCCCGGCCGAATATCCGGCTTTCGGCGTCGATTGGCAGCGTCGCGATCTGCTGTTCCGTGAACATCTTGAGGTGATCCGCACAGTCCTGGCCGAGCAGTTCCCGCGGGTTCACTTCTCCACCGGCGTCATGCAGGGAATGGTGGACCTGATTCCGAAGCCGGTCGGCCGGTTGCCTATCCTGATCACCGGCAGCAGCCGCCAGAGTCTGGAATGGATCGCTGCGCATGCGGACGGTTGGATCACCTATCCCCGCCCGATCGAGCGGCAAGCGGAACTGGTCGCACGATGGCGCGCCGTCGCGGCCGTTGCGGCGCCGGGTGTGTTCAAGCCGTTCGCTCAATCGCTTTATGTCGATCTGACGACCGATCCCGACCATCCTCCCGAACCGATCCATCTGGGATTCCGCGTTGGCCGGACGTTGCTGCTGAAGTTTCTGTTCGGTCTGAAGAGCATTGGCGTCAACCACGTGATCCTGAACTTGAAATACGGCGCTCGGGATGCGGGCGAGGTTCTCGAGGAGATCGGCCGCGAAGTGCTGCCAAAGCTTGACGCGCCTCCTGCCGCATGACGCCTTCCCCCAGCCTGGGGTCCCCAGGCTGGGGTGGTGCCGCGTTCGATTCAAACCATCCGCGCGCCCGACAAGCCCGCTTTTGCATGGACGATTACGGGTTAAGAAATTCTACGTTCCGTAATCTACCCACGTAATCTTCCCGAATTGCGCACGCGTTCCCGGAAGCGGACATTGCCTGTATGGAAACCATCCTTCGTGGACACCAAGGCACCAGAGAAGAGTGAGGATCATGCCGGTTATCAATCTGCGCCATCAGGAAATGCCAGTGCCCCTACGCCCCAGCCTGTCGGAATGCCTGGACGGGATCGCGACGGTCACGCGGTATCGCGGCGGTCAGGAGATCTACAGTCAGGAGGATCCCGCCGACAACTGGTATCGGGTCGTTTCAGGCGCATTGCGGCGGTTCGCGCTGCGACCCGACGGACGCCGGCAGATCGTGGATTTCCTGCTGCCCGGCGACTGGTTCGGTTTTGCTGCCGGGAATGACTTGCATGGGTTCTCGGTGGAAGCCGTGCTGGCCGGCACCGCCGTTGCCTGTTATCCATTGCGGCGTCTGGAGATGCTGGCCGAAAGCGACCCCCGGATCGGCCGGGAACTGCGCTCCATCGCTTTCGGCGCGATTTCCCGATTGCAGCACCAGATCCTCATCCTGGGCCGGACCAGGGCGCCGGAGCGTGTCGGATCGTTCCTGATGGAAATGGCAGTGCGGTGCGCCTACGGAACCCCGGACACCATCGTCCTGCCGATGTCACGCTATGACATCGCCGACTATCTCGGCCTCTCGGTCGAGACGGTGAGTCGCGCCATGACCGGCCTCAAGCGTCGTGGCGCTATCTCGATGGGCGGCAGGCGCCAGGTGCGGATAGTCGATGCACGAGTCCTCGACGACGGTGGCGCCGGGGAAGCCTTTCGGGAAGCGTCCTGGAGATGAAACTCCGGTTCCTTCGGCATTCCGAACGAGAGGTGCCAGGATGCAAAGGTAGATATATGACGCTCCCCGAGAGCTGAGATATCTTCAGCTCCGCGTTTTACGCTCCAGGCAGGATATCCGTCCACCCAGGCCGTGAACCGTGCCGGGACTCCCGGAGGCCGATTTGGTTGAGTCACGCCGCCCTGGCGACGTACCCCACGGACTGAAAACCAGAACACCCATCCGCAGCGCCGTTTCATGCTATGCCACGCCACCAATCCGCATCGGGGATCAGAAGCGTGAGCGACACGGTACGGTACACCGGACGATACAAGGCCGACCTCGCCGGCGGCTCCCTGAAGGTCGCGGAAAGCCGCGTCGTCGCGGCGCTCCTGCTGGAAGGCGTCACGGCGGAGGCGTGGACCGACGCCATCGTCCACCGCAACGTGCTTCAGAAGCGCAGCCAGCACACCGCCACCCGTCAGGCCAGCCTGATCCGCGCGCGGCTGGTCACCATGGACGCTCCCCTGTGGCGGATGGTCGCCGAGGCTCCCACGGCGCTCGCCACCCAGGCGGTCATGGCCGCCGCCGTCAAGCATAGCCCGCTGCTCGCCGACTTCCTGAACTCCTGCTACCGCGAGCAGGTGCGCCTGTTTCAGCCCACGCTCCCGCATTCCCTATGGCCAGAATTCCTCGACCAGTGCGCCGCCCGCGATCCGCTGATGCCGGTCTGGTCGGACTCGACCTCCGCTAAGTTGCGTGAGAATGTCTTTCGCATACTGGCTGAGTGCGGATACATTGAGGACACTCGCAGGATGAAGCTTCAGCGGGTCCGCCTCCTGCCGGAGCTGGTATCCTACCTTCGAGATTCCCGCAACGACGCCGTCCTGCGCTGTTTAGATACCACCTTATGACCGACGCCCTTCAAACCCGCCTGGACCAGATCCTGCCCATGATCACCTCCGACGAGGTGCTGGCCGGGCGCGGCCTCGGCAACGAGATCGGCTTTTACATATTCGAATATCCGCCGGCGGAGGAATTGCGCCTCCGCGATCATCTGGCATTCCTCCGGGACGACGCGCTGCCCGGCGGCCACCCCGGCCTCAAGGTCAAGTTCATCGACCTGTTCGCCCTCGTGATCGACTACCTGAGGAGCCGCCGGCTGCTCGACACCGTGCTGAAGACGCAGGACGAGAAGGGCGACGCCGCCGCCCTCAAGGTGCTCGAAGCCCCGCTTCATGAAGAGCGGATCGCGCCCTTCTTCATCAAGGAGGCGCAGCCCGACCGGCACGGCCTCGTGATCGTCCACGGTGTCGGCAAGGCGTTCCCCCTGCTGCGGACGCACACGCTGCTCAACAACCTGCATCACCTCATGGGCGGGGTGCCGCTGGTGCTGTTCTTCCCCGGCCGCTACGACGGGCACTCGCTGGCCCTGTTCAACCGGCCGAACGACAAAGGCTACTACCGC
>DASQKT010000057.1:0-5376 GCA_035630415.1 Skermanella sp. | reverse complement strand
GCCCGCCGGTCGATGCCGATGCCAGCCAGTCGGATATAATCCGCCATTACGAACGGGTCCTTGCCGAGACCCGCAGCGAAATCGCGGTCTACCAGCTTCCGCAGGTCACGCACTGCTCGATCGAGCCGGAAACGATGCGGACGCTCGCCGCCAACCCGCGTATCACGATGTTCAAGGACACCAGCGGGAAGGACGTGGTCGCCTTGTCGGGCTTCACCGGCCCCAGGCTGGTGCGCGGGGCCGAGGGTGACTACGTCGATATGCTGCAACCCACGGGCCTTTACCAGGGCTGGCTGCTCAGCACCGGCAATGCCTTCGGCTCCCAGCTCCGCCGGATGCTCGACCTGCTCGAAGCCGGCCGCCGGGAAGAGGCGCAAGCGGTCTCCCGCGTGCTGACGGTGGTGGTCAACGAGATGTTCGCCGCCGCCGCGAAACTTCCGTTCGGCAATCCCTTCTCCAACGCCAACCGCGCCGTCGACCATCTCTGGGCTTACGGTGCCGGCTGGGAAAAGGCCCCTGCCCCGCTGACGATCTCCGGCAACGAACTCCCGCGCGACCTGCTTGAAGCGGCCTCCGACCTGATCGGCCGGTTCCCCGCGCTGCCGGATCGCGGTTATATCGGGTAAGCGGCGTGCTGGCCGGTGTGCTCTCATCGATCTTGCAATGACGCGAGCGCATCGATCAGATGCTCGGGCAGGATCGGCTTGACCAGCACGCCGGCCGGATCCGTCGCTTCGACCCGAAGGCGGGTCGCGGGCTCGTTCGATCCGGTCAGGAAAATGACTTTGCAGTCATGAGCACGGCGGATCTGATGAACGGCCTCGACGCCGTCGATGCCATTTCCCAAACGGACATCCATCAGGATGAGCACCGGGTGGTGCCGCAATGCCATCTCGATAGCGGTCGCTCCTGACTTGGCCACCTGAATGTTCCGGAAGCCCGCGTCTTCCAGGGTCATCCGTATTCCGAGACGAACGAGATTGTCATCGTCCACGACAAGGATAGGTGCGTCACAGGTCAGCATGGCCACTCGGGAGGACAGGGAAAGGTGATTGCGATGCCGGCGCCCCGCGTCCGGTCCGGTCTCATGACTCCGTTCAGTTGATCAACAAGCTCGGCGATGATCTGCTGCCCCATCGTGACGGCCGGCTCCTGACTGGCAGCCCCTGCACCGTCGTTGGACACGGTGAGACAGGCCTTGCCCTCGCCTATACTGGTCAGCGAAACATCGATGGTACCGCGCCCGCCGGTCGTGACGACATGCTTGCTGGCATTGGTCACCAGCTCGGTGATCAGCAGGCCAAGGGTTATGGCGAAGTCGATCTTGATGGAGGCGTCGCCGGGCTCGACGGCGACGTTCAGCGATACATCGGCCTGGCCCTTGTAGAGGGACGCCAAAGCTTGGCAAAGGTCCTGGAGGAGTTCTCTCAAATTGATCGTCTCGAGATCGGGCGACTGCATGATCTTGTGGTGGATGATGCCCAGGCAATGCACCCGATGCCGCAGATCGCGCAGGTTGTCGGCAACGGCCGGGGTTTGCCTCATCTGAAGGGAAAGCAGCGTGTCCACGACCTGGAGGTTGTTCTTGACCCGATGATGAACCTCGCGCAGCAAGGTCTCCGCTTCAGCCAGCGACCGGTGCAGCAGCCGTTCGGTTTCCTGATGCTCACGGACCTCCTGCCGCAGCACTAGGATGCCGGACTTCGCTTCGATCTCGGTCATTACGAGGTCGGCCAGATCCTGAAGATGTCTCCGCTGCTCGTCGCTGAATTCCGGGTGCGGCTTACGGTCGATCACGCAAAGGGTGCCGATCACGTGGTCATCCGGCGTGACCAGGGGAACCCCGGCATAGAACCGGATATTCGGTGCCCCGGTCACCAGCGGATTGGCGCGGAAACGCTCATCCGTCGTAGCGTCCCGGACCACCATGCCTTCCGTGTCGAGGATCGTATAGCCACAGAACGAAATCTCCCGGCGGGTCCAGGGAGCATCGAAGCCATGTCGCGACTTGAACCACTGGCGGGTTTCATCGACCAGCGTGATCAGCGCAATCGGCATCCCGAGGATGCCAGCCGCCAGCCGGGTGATGCGGTCGAAAGCTTCTTCGGGCGGCGTGTCGAGCAGGTCATACCGCTTCAAGGCAATAAGCCGCCGTGGCTCATCCACCGGCAACGGAGGTTGGATAAAGTCCTCCGGCATTTCCTTCAAATGGTCGCATTGTCGATCGCCCATGTTTCTTCCGCTTTCAGCTACATGTCTGCAAAGCTTTAAGTCCCCAGTCTCTATCTCATCCTTCAGCCAATCTTTATTGAGAACCAGAGTCGATTTACAGGGATCCCGAGTGTGTATATCTCCATAGCACAGGCTCCTTGGATTCCGGTTTCCACAAAGTCCTATCCCCCTCTGCCTAAAGATTCCTAACGGACACAGGTTTGCGCTTGGTAAGGAGCCGGCTGGATGTCTAAAACATCCACGGCAATAAGAATCTTTCCTGAAAAGACTGCCGTATTTCCTGTGGAGGAAACGTTGCTTCTGTATAACCATCGGGACGTGCCGACTGCCAGCTCGCCTTACATCACTCTGCCACGCAGCAAAGGTAATACTTTTGATATCTTGGAAGTCGTGTTCACGACCACGGGAGACCTCATCAAGGTGCATAGCTACCGCGATCGCTGTTCCGCAACCTGGGAGACCGCGACCATATCCGGCCGCCTGGAATCGGAACGCGAAGATGGAACCGGCGTGGCGCTCAGCCCCGAGGAGCAGACGTGGCTGGACAACATAAGGTCGCTTGCATCCGAATGGCTGGCCGCCGCCGAAGCGGACGACCGGTCCTGGCTGACCAGAGCGGCCACCCGCATCCAGCGGTTCGACGATCGCAGCGACGGCCTGATCGACCTCGTCGTGGCGTGGCCGCCGGAACGGCGCCGCTGGGCCGGGTGACCGGTCATCGACTTTTCCAGCGCGAATACACTTGGATTTAGCATCGACGTGGTGGCGGACGCATCCGACTTCGGACCGGCCCTTCCGGCAGGTGGGCCGAGAATGGAAGTGAAACTCGACAAATCGATCCTGGCCGCAGTGCTCGGCACGGTTCGGTATCCATTGGTGCTGGTCGATGAAAGGGGCAGGATCGAAACGGCCAGTCATGCCGCCGCCTGCCTTTTCACCGTCCCGCCGGATGCCATCCGCGACCGAAGCATCGACGAGGTTACCGGCTCCTGCGGTCCCCTGCTGGGCGAGGCCGTGACGTCCGTCATCGCCTCCGGCAAACCACGAACCCTGGAAATCCGGAGCGATGGCCGGAATTTCGACATCGTCGTGGACCCGGTGACGGCGGAGATGGGTCAGGTGACCGGAGCCGTGATCCACGCGACCGAACGGCCGTCCGAACCGGCGGAGGACTCTCTCCGGCTGGTCCTCGACCAGTTGCCCCATGCCGTCTACTGGAAGGACCGGCAGTCCCGCTATCTCGGCGGGAACAGGATATTCGCCGAAGTCGTCGGGCTCGGCTCGTCCCGCGCCGTTCCCGGCATCACCGATTACGACATCATGGCGCGGGCTGATGCGGACGCCGTCCGCCGGGAGGACGAGCAGGTCATGCGGTCCGGAGAGCCGTTGGTCACCCTCGACCAATCGCTGGCACTGACGACCGGCGGAACCACCATCGAAAAATTGAAGATGCCGCTGCGGTCGGAAAGCGGCGAGATCATCGGCATCCTGTGCGCCGCCAGGGATATCACCGAACAGAAGCGCACCGAAGAGAAGCTGGTCACGGCCAAGCTGGCGGCCGAGCGGAAGGACCGGGCGAAAACGAGCTTTCTGGCCGCCGCCAGCCATGACCTTCGGCAGCCGGTCCAGGCCCTTGCCCTGTTCGCCAAGCTGCTGGGCAACCGCGTGACCGAGCCGTCGTCCCGGAACCTCGTCAAGTTGATCCAGACATCGGTCGTTTCGCTGGCCGACCTGCTGGACGCGGTCATTCATCTGTCGAAGCTGGATGCCGGCGTGATCGAACCGGACATTCGCGCGATGCCGGCAGGCGACCTGCTCAAGAGGCTCGGCGAAGAGTTTGCCCCCCAGGCAGCCGAAAAACGCCTGGAGCTGATCGTCGTCGATACCGGCATCGAAGTGACCACCGATCCGATGCTCCTGGAAAGGATACTGCGGAACCTGATTTCCAACGCGATCCGGTATACGGAGCGGGGCCGCGTGCTGGTCGGCTGCCGGCGCCATGGAACGACGGCGAGCATCGAGGTCTGGGACACCGGCATCGGCATTCCGCAGGATCAGTTCGGCGAGATCTTCCGCGAGTTTCACCGGAGCCACAAGAAGACGCACAGGGCCATCGAGGGTTTCGGCATCGGGCTGTCCATCGTCGAGCGCTTGACGGCGCTCCTCGGGCACCGCATCGACGTCTCGTCCACGCCGGGCAAGGGAACCGTGTTCCGGATCGGGGGGATACCCTGCCGGCGCCTCTAAGGATGGGAGCGGATATAGCGCTCGAAGGCCCTTAGCGTTTCCTCGCTGACGTGATGTTCTATGCCCTCCGCGTCGCGCTCCGCCGTCTCCTCCGACACTCCGAGGGCCTTCAGGAATCCCAGCACGATCTCGTGGCGGCGCTTCGAGCGCTCGGCCATCGTGCGTCCTGAATCGGTCAGGAAAATCGACCGGTAGGGCAGGCTCTCCACGAGCCCTTCCCGCTGGAGCCTGCCGATGGCCTTGACCACGGTCGGATGCGAAACCCCGAGCCGCCGGGCGATGTCGGCCGCGCGCGCCTCGCCGGTCGCGTCGATCAGGTCCGCGATCAGTTCGACGTAATCCTCCGCCACCTCCACCTGATGCGCTTCCCGCACCCGCTGGAAATTGGCTGCCTGCCGGTCGGCATCCGGCATCCCCTGACCCGTTCCCCGACCCAATCCCTGGCCCATTGACAAACTTCGACCTCCCCCCGGAATCGCCGCCATCCTGCTTCATCTAAATGTTGATCGCAGCCTTGGAATGCTGAACTATAGCACTGGCTACATGTTTTGCACTCGGCAACATCAGCCGGAAGACGGCATTGTATCGGGGAGCAATCAGGGGCAATCGATGGACACATGGGCAACGACTAAACCGGACAAGGACCACCAAGCCGGCGACGGGCTGACCGGCTGGCGCCGGGAGCGGGGGGCTGCCCCGCTGGGCGAGGTCAACCGGAGCATCCTGGTGCCGCGTTCCGGTCCGGGCATGCGGAAGTTCGCGGCGTTCCTCGGCCCCGGCTATCTCGTCGCGGTCGGCTACATGGACCCCGGCAACTGGGCGACCTCGATCGCCGGTGGGTCGAAGTTCGGCTACACGCTGCTGGTCGTGGCGCTCATTTCCAACATCATGGCGATC
>DASQKT010000056.1:0-9171 GCA_035630415.1 Skermanella sp. | reverse complement strand
CTCCCGCGATGCCATGCCGGGAGGAGGGAGCCTCACAGTCGCTCTGCGGCACTGGGACGACCGTCCCGAGGAGAGGGTGGATGACCGTCCCGACGAGGGGGCGCCATCGGCCGCCGGTTTCGTCTGCCTGACCGTCACGGACACCGGAGAAGGGATGGACGACAAGACGGCCAAGGCGTGCATCGAACCTTTCTTCACGACCAAGCAGCCGGGCAAGGGGTCGGGGCTGGGCCTGTCGATGGTCCATGGCTTGGCGGAGCAGTCGGGCGGCTGGATGAGGATCGAAACCGCGCCGGGGCAGGGTACGGAAATTTCCATCGCCTTGCCGGTCGCCGAGCCCGGCGCGGCCGTGAAGCCGGCGACGATCCGGCGTGAAATCCTACCCGCCTCGCGCTCCTACAGGATACTCCTTGCCGAAGACGACGTGCTGGTGGCGCTTGGCGTGACCGCCGTCCTGGAAGACATGGGCCATCAGGTGACGCGCGCCCTGGACGGTACCCAGGCATTGTCGATCCTGAACTCGGGCGAGGTGTTCGACCTTATGATCACCGACTACGCGATGCCCGGCATGACCGGGCTGGAACTGGCGCATGCCGTCAAGGCGTCATGGCCGGCGCTTCCGGTCGTGCTGGCGACCGGCTATGCCGAGTTGCCGACGGGGTCGGCGCCGATCGGCCTGAAGCGGCTGTTCAAGCCGTTTCGGCCAGCCGATCTGGCGGAACTCCTGGCCGAAATCATCGAGACGCCGCAGGTCGGCGCGCAGTTAACCTGACTTTTTGGGCAGAGCCCAGGCGCATTTTCGGGCGGACGCCGTCAGTGAGCGAGCAGCACCGGCATGTTCGCCATCGACAGAATGTGGCTGGTGGCGCCGCCGAAGATCATCTGCCGGAGCCTGCTCTGGGTATAGGCGCCCTTGATCAGCAGATCGACTTCCAGCGACTTGGCATGCTCCAGGATTGTTTCGCCGACGCCCCGGTTCTGGGGCACGTGCATGGCCTGGGCGGGAACGCCCGCCCGCGTGAGGTAGCGGGCGGCTTCCTCGGCGGAGGGGCCGGCCACCATGCCGCCTTCGACCGACAGGATGAAGACCCGCTCGGCCCGCTCCAGGAAGGGGCGGGCGAAGGCGACGGCCCTTGCCGTTTCCGTGCTGGCGTTCCATGCGATCATCACCGTATGGCCAACCCGCTGCGGCGTCATCGGAGGCGCCACCAGGACAGGCCGGCCGCCGTCGAACAGGGCCGCCTCGAGCGTGCTCATGCGCGGCGGCGTCGCACCCCGCGACGGCTGGCCCAGGACCGTGATGTCGAACAACCGGGCGTGCTGGCCGATGAAGTCGTCGCCGGGCGGCGCTTCGATCCGGAAGGTCGCCCAGGGCTGGCCCGTGCCGGCGCCGCCGTCCAGCGGCACGTCGTTTCGGTTGAGGAAACGCTCGAACTCCGTCCGGCTGCGCTGGATGCTGTCCCAGTCCTCCTTGCGGAAATCCTCGACGACATAGGGTGCTCCCATGCCGGTGGCCGCGATGATCCCGGCGAAGTCGGGCCGGACATGCAGGCCTTCCATATGGCTGCCGAAACGCCGCGCCACCAGCAGGGCCGTTTCCAGCACCGATTCCAGCAGCTCGCTTTCCTCGACCGGGATAAGGATGCTCTTCATGGTCCGGTTCCCCCTGGTTGTTTTCGGATCGGTCTTGATTCCCCTGTCCAATCATCCGACGGGTCGGGCCGGCGCGCAACAGTCTTGGCGCCGGTGCGCCTGCCGGGAGCGGTTCGGAGACTGGCTCATCCATGTCAAGTATAGACTGATCTGTATACTTAACAGCCGATAAATGGCTATGTCAAATCGTCACGCGCTGGTGAGGAGGGCTGATGAGGGCAAGACAACGGTGATCCCTCGTCTTACTCTCGGGACGAATCCGTCTTTCCCACTTTCCACGCTGGTTTGACCATGAACGATGTCGCTGAATTTCTCGCCTATGCGATCAAGCTGGAGGAAGACGCCGCAGCGCGGTTTTCCGATCTGGCCGAGTCGATGAAAACTTACGGCAATCGAGAAGTGGCCGAATTTTTTGGCAAGATGGCCCATTTCTCGCGCCTGCATCTGGCCGAAGCCCGTAAGCGCGCCGGTTTCCACACGCTGCCGGACATGAAGCCGGAAGACTACAAGTGGCCGGGCGACGAAAGCCCGGAAGCGACCTCCATGGAGGGTTCGCACTATCTGATGACCGCGGAATACGCTCTCGACCTGGCGCTTCAGAGCGAGGAGAACGGCTACGCGTTCTATCAGAACGTCGCGACGACCACCAAGGACGTCGAGATCCGCACCATGGCGGAGGAATTCGCCGAGGAAGAAGCGGAGCATGTGGCCGAGTTGCAGAAGTGGGTCAAGCGCTATGCGGCGGCGTGACGCCTTCGTCACTTTTCCGGACCTGACTGCGCGCGGCCGGGAGTGGGGGCAAGTTGTGCTTGCCCCCACTCCCGGCCGCGTTCGCGTGGCTCAGGCCTTCAGGGTGGCGTAGTCGTATTCGTAAGTCTTCTCGTCCGGTTTGAAGTTCTGGAAAGCATCGATAACATCCTCAAGGCTGACGCCTTCGGGGACATTCTGTATTTCATAAACAACGGACGACCCGCTGGTCGGTCCGACATCGGCGGTACGGTGTGCCTTGGTGATGGCGCCTTCGCCGGCTACCTTGATCATATACGATGCCATGAGTGCGCTCCTGATCTGATCGGTGTCAGTACTTGTGATATGAAGGTCGGGCCATTGTCTGACCTTGACCGACATTAGCAGGTGCCGGAGCGCGGCACCGCGCGACAAGTTGCCCGTTCTCCCGATCGGCCACAGTCATTTCCCTTTTCTGGCACACGTGTGTATGATCTTTCTGCATTGGGAGGTATCGAAATGGATGCGATAATAGGCGTTGCAGCTATTATATTCCTGTATGTCATCGGAATATACAACCGTATGCAGAAGCTTCGGCAGGCGGTCGAGGAAACGAAAGCCAATGTCGGTGTCGCGAGGGGAGTGGGAGCATCCGCCGGGACGGAGCAGGATCTTCTGTGCCGTGGCCGCTGCAATGCCGCCATTGCCGCCTACAATACCTATCGCGCGCAGTTTCCCCAGATAGTGCTGAGCCGGCTGGCCGGTTTTCAGCCCATGGAGTTTTCGGCTGCGGAGTTCCCGGCTGCGGAGTTCCCGGCTGCCGGGCGAGCAGTGGTGCCGCAGCCCGGCGCCGAGATCATCCAGTTGGACATTCCCGGTCCGCGCAAGGTCCGGGATCCCGGCGCCCTGCCATGAGGACAGGCCGTTCGAGGAGTCGGGGCGGCGTTGCGGGCTCAAGCGGCGCGGTTGGGTAGTTCCCGGCCGGCAAAGAAGGCGTCGAGGTTGTTCAGCGCCGTGAAGCCCATGGCATCGCGCGTCCGGTCGGTGGCGCTGCCCAGGTGCGGCAGCAGGAAGGTGTTGGGAGCGGCCGCGTAGCCGGGATGAAGCCGGGGCTCGTTCTCGAACACGTCGAGGCCGGCAGCCGCCAGCTTGCCGGACGCCAGGGCCGCGAGCAGCGCTTCGTCGTCCACCACGCTGCCGCGCGCCGTGTTGACGACCACGGCGCCGTCGGGCAGGCGGGCGATCCTTTCGGCGTTCAGCCAATGGTGGGTTTCCGGATTGGCCGGGCTGTGGATCGACAGGAAGTCGGCGACGGACAGCAGGTCGTCGGCATCGGCGTGGTAGATGGCTCCCGATTCCTCGCCGGCGGGAAGACGGCGGCGGTTGTGGTAGTGGATTTCCATGTCGAAGCCACGGGCGCGCCGGGCTACCGCCTGACCGATCCGGCCCATGCCCAGGATCGCCAGCCGCTTGCCCGTGAAATGCACGCCGACCAGGTGGGTCGGTGCCCAGCCTTCCCAATGTCCTTCGCGGATCAGCCGTTCGCCCTCGGACGCGCGGCGAGCGGCCCCCAGCAGCAGGAGGAGCGCGATGTCGGCGGTGGCGTCGGTCAGCACGCCGGGAGTGTTGCTGACGACGATGCCGCGCTCCTTGGCCGCCGTCAGATCGATGTGGTCGGTGCCGACCGAGAACGTCGCTATCATGCGGACCGAGTCGGGGAGGGCACGGATCAGGTCGCCCGGAATTGGATCGACGGCGCTCACCAGGATCGCATCCGCGCCGGCTGCCTTCGCCGCGATCTCGGCCGGGGCGTAAGCGTGATCGTCTTCGTTCGCGATGATCCGATAATCGCGCGCGGCGCGGGCCATGACCGCATCGGGTAAACGTCTTGTAAGGAGCAGGACCGGGAGTTCCGTCCCATTCGGCTCATTCATCGGGATATCCTCCGCTGCGGAAAATCGATGTTTATGGGGCAAACGCCAAAAAAGGTTGCGCCTGCTTTTTTCAGCGCGCGAAAATACTATGGTCGTCCTAGAGCTTCACGCCGTAAACCGCTGTAAACCAATTTGTGGTCACCACCTTGAAAGATTTCCGATCCGCCGCCCGAACCGCCGCCATGGCGGCGGTCGGCGTGCTGACATCAGTGCCATCGGCGCTGCCCGCTCCGGCCGTCCCAGCACCCGCCGTCGAGATCGCCCCCCATCGGGCGATCTATAAGATGTCGCTGGCCTCCGCGCGCAGCAGCAGCACGGTTTCCGACGTGCGCGGCCAGATGATGTTCGAATGGGCCGACGCCTGCGACGGCTGGACCATTGAGCAGCGCTTCCAGCTCCGCTTCCTGTATACCGAGGGCGATCAGGTCGACATGACGACCAATTACGCCACGTGGGAGGCAAAGGACGGCCAGTCGTACCGGTTCAACGTCCGCAAGCTGGTCAATGGCGAGGTCGACGAGGAACTGCGCGGCACCGCCGAGTCCCGTGAAGGACGACCCGGCGTCGCCCGCTACCTCAAGCCGGAAACGCAGGAGATCGAGTTGCCGGGCGGGACCATGTTTCCGACGATGCACACGATCCAGCTTCTGCGCCATGCCATGGCGGGCGACAAGGTGTTCGGAACGACGGTGTTCGACGGCTCCGACACGGAGGGCGCCACGGAGATCAACACCGTGCTCGGCCTCAAGAAGGAGCTGGCGCGCGACGACCGCTTCGATGCCAAGCTGTTCCACGGTTCCACCTGGCCGGTCCGCATGGCCTTCTTCCCGCTTGCCAGCGAGGAAGCGGCGCCCGAGTACGAAATGAGCCTGAGCCTGCTGGAGAACGGCGTCGCGCAGTCGATGCTGATCGACTACGGCGACTTCACCGTGACTGCCGTGCTGGAAAAACTGGAGTCGATGCCCCGGCCGCGCTGCTGAGGCGGGATGGAAGGAGCCGGCGGCTACTTGCGCTTCCTGCGCCTGAGGAGCCGTTCGAACCCCGGCAGCATGGGGCTGGGATTGCGGGACGCGATGAAGCTGCGCTGCTCCGCCGTCGGCGTGGTGTTACCTGCGCTGGGGACAAGGGCATCCGGATCTGGCGGGGCCTCGTTTCGCGGGCGGAGCAGGAATTCGGGGTCGAGAAGGTCGGGCATGTCGGTCCGGTCCGTGGGCGTCAGGTCGGCGCAGCCGACTCCGATCAGGCGGTAGGCGGCGCCGGTCGCCTCGCGTTCCAGCAGCGGTGCTACCGCGTCGAAGATCGCGTCCGGGGCCTGGACGGACGCGCCGGTCTTTCGGCTGCGCGTAATCAGCCGGAAATCGCCGGTCTTGAGCTTCAGCACGACTGAGCCGCCGGTCAGGCCTGCCGCCTTCATCCGGCGGGCCACCGTCTCGCATAGCGGCTGGAGCCGGTTTTGCAGGTCGCCCAGGTCCGATATGTCGCGGCTGAAGGTCGTTTCTGCAGAAATGCTCTTGGTTTCCTCATCCGGATCGACCGTCCGCAGGTCCTCGCCACGGGCGAAACGGAACAACCGGCGGCCCATGACGCCGTAGCGCTTCATCAGCCAGACTTCGTCGCGGTCGCGCAGCTCGCCGATGGTCGTGATGCCGTCGTGCTCCAGTTTGGACTGGAGCGCAGCACCCACGCCCCAGATCAGGCCGACCGGCCGGGGACCCAGGAAGTCGAGCGCTTCCGCCCGGCCGATCGCTTTAAAACCGCGCGGCTTGTCGAGGTCGCTCGCCACCTTGGCCAGGAACTTGTTGTAGCTGAGCCCGATCGACGCGGTGATGCCGATCTCCGTCTCCAGCCGGCGGACCAGCAGGATCAGCGAGCGCGCCGGACTGGCCCCGGTGTGCCGTTCGGTGCCCGTCAGGTCCAGGAAGGCCTCGTCGATCGACAGGGGCTGCACCAGCGGCGTCAGCTCCAGCATACTGGCCCGCACCTGACGGCCGACCGTCTGATACTTCTTCATGTCGGGCGGCAGAACCACGGCATGGGGGCACAGCGTCAGCGCCTTGAACATCGGCATCGCGGACCGTACGCCATAGAGGCGGGCGACATAGCAGCAGGCCGCCACCACGCCGCGATGGCCACCTCCGACGATCACCGGCAGGTCGGCGAGGGCCGGATTGTCGCGCTTCTCCACGCTGGCGTAAAAGGCGTCGCAGTCGATATGGGCGATCGAGAGCGAGTTCAGCTCGGCATGGCGGGTGATGCGGCGGGAGGCGCAATCCGGGCAGCGCGACTGGTGCTGCGCCACATGTCCGCCGCAATCACGGCAGAGGCCGGGTTCCGGCGTGGGTTCGGGCGCGGGCGCCGGCGCAGGCTCCGGCAACCGGGCGGCGCCGCCTCTTTCCGTCCGTACGTTTTCGGGTTCCTCAACCTTTTCGCTCATATTGCGCTATCATAACCATTTCAGTGCCTTGCCTGCTCGACTGTACGTGGACTGACAAGGGGTAGCCGTGTAAGGTGTCATTGTGCCTCAGGCGTGGACATCGCGCCACGCTATTGCCCATTGATGGTCTCGTTTGTCGTATGTCTTTCGTGAACGCGAAATCCCTGCAACATCTGCGTGGTAACTACACCTTAACCTTCGCCTTATAGAAGTGGGTGTAGGTGTGCGGCCGTCGGTACACTCGGGCATTCCTGGCAGAACGCCGTGGCAGTGCTGGTTGTAAGGGTTCATGGAGAGTTATAATGTCGGTCGGTCAAGTTTGGGGCGGCGTCGAATCCTCAGGCTCCGCGAATGCGAAGCGGGTGCTGATCGTGGAAGACAACGAACTTAACATGAAGCTTTTCCATGATCTGCTGGAGGCACATGGCTATGCCACCTTGCAGACCAAAGACGGGATGGAAGCGCTCAAGCTGGCGCGTCTCCATCGGCCGGACCTGATCCTGATGGACATCCAGTTGCCGGAGGTTTCCGGGCTGGAAGTCACGAAATGGATCAAGGAAGACGATGACCTGAAGGCGATTCCCATCATCGCGGTAACCGCGTTCGCCATGAAAGGTGATGAGGAGAAGATTCGGGAGGGAGGCTGCGAGGATTACATCGCGAAGCCGATCTCCGTAGCGAAATTTCTCGAAACCGTTCAACGCTTCCTGAGCTGACGGGGCTCGGATGGAAGCGGCCGGAAACTGAGGGGCCATGTCGGCGCGCGTTCTCGTAGTTGACGACGTCCTGCCCAACGTAAAGTTGCTGGCGGCGAAGCTCACCCGCGAATATTTCGATGTGATTACGGCCTTCAATGGACCGGAAGCGCTCGAACGCATCAAAAAAGAAGCACCTGACATCATCCTTTTGGACGTCATGATGCCAGGAATGGACGGATTCGAGGTGTGTGCGCGCATCCGGGCCGATCCAACCACGATGCATATTCCGATCGTCATGATCACCGCCTTGTCGGATGCAGCCGACCGTGTCAGGGGGCTTGAGGCGGGGGCCGACGATTTCCTGACCAAGCCGGTCAACGACATCGCCCTGTTCGCCCGCGTCCGGTCGCTCGTGCGGCTGAAGATGATGATGGACGAATGGCGCCTGCGTGAAACGACGTCCGGGCAGTTCGGCATCCTCGACCAGACCATGACCGTCAAGAACGAGACGGCGGCGAATGCCCGCGTCCTGGTGATCGAGGACAGCCCGATCGATCTCGACAAGATCGCCGAAACGCTGCGCCGCGATACCGACAGCGTCGTCGCTGCCGATACGTCCGCCAAGGCGCTCGAGCTTGGCATGTCCGAGGATTTCGAGCTGATCATCGTCAGCCTGACCCTGCTTCACGAGGACGGCCTTCGTCTCTGTTCACAGCTTCGCAGCCACGAACGGACGCGTCAGGCGCCGATCCTTTTGATCGCGGACGAAGGCGATCTCAGCCGCGTCGCCAAGGGCCTCGAGCTTGGCGCCAACGATTACCTGCTGAAGCCGATCGACCGGAACGAGCTTCTGGCCCGCGTACGCACGCAGGTCCGGCGCAAGCGCTATCACGAAAAGCTCCGGCACAATTACGAGCAGAGCTTGTCGATGGCTCTGACCGACAGCCTGACCGGCGTCTTCAATCGCCGCTATGTCAGCGCTCACCTGCCGCGCCTGATGGAGCGGAGCTGGGAAAGCCAGAAGCCGGTTGCGATCCTGATGTTCGACATCGATCACTTCAAGACCGTCAACGATACCTACGGCCACGGCGTGGGCGACGAAGTCCTGCGGGAGGTCGCCAACCGGACGAACCGCAACCTCCGGAACTTCGATCTGGTGGCGCGCTATGGCGGTGAGGAATTCATCGTCGTCATGCCCGATACCGATCGGGACGCCGCCTATGCGGTCGCGGAGCGTCTGCGCCGCCGCGTCGGGGAAGAAACCTTTGCGGTATCGACCCAGGCAGCCGAGATCACCGTCACGATCAGCATCGGCGTTGCCGTTGTCGATGGGGTTGGCGATACTGCCGACGCGATCCTGAAGCGCGCCGACGATGCGCTCTATCAGGCGAAGCGTTCGGGACGGAACCGCACGGTCGCGTCGGGAGTGGCCGAAGCGCCGGTGGGGTGAAGCCTTGCCGCTGTTTTACGTCCTGCCCGGACTGATGGTCTGGGCGGGATGAACTTAAAGGCTTGAAGCAACAATCCAAAAGCGAAAAGGCCGTCCCGAGGGACGGCCTTTCGTTCGTCTGCGCCTAATGTCGGCTGCGACTTACTTGATCTTCGCTTCCTTGAAAGCGACGTGCTGACGCACGACCGGATCGTACTTCCGGAACTCAAGCTTTTCGGTGGTCTTGCGGGGGTTCTTTTTCTTCACATAGAAGAAGCCGGTGCCAGCCGTGCTGAC
>DASQKT010000055.1:0-14550 GCA_035630415.1 Skermanella sp. | reverse complement strand
AAGAACGCCCTTGTCAAGCAGTACCAGCGCCTGTTCGAGCTGGAGTCGGTGAACCTGGAGTTCTCCGAGGACGCCCTTGCCGCCATCGCCCGTAAGGCGATGCAACGCAAGACCGGCGCTCGTGGCCTGCGCTCCATCATGGAAGCCGTCCTGCTCGACATCATGTTCGAACTGCCCGGCATGACCGGTGTCGAGTCGGTCGTGATCAACCGGGAGGTCGTAGAAGGCAAGGCTAAGCCGCTTCGCCTGCTGTCGCAGCGTCGTACCGCCTGATCCATATTCAGGTACGTTAAAGTCGTCGGGCCACGGCCCAACCAGCGTTCAGTCGCAGGTTGGGCCGTGGCCCGATTTCTTTTCCGGCAGGCTTCTACTGCAACAACTCGATCTGTTCGGGGTGCGTAAGGTCCATCGCAGGACCGTTGCGCTCGTCGATCCAGCCGCGCACGCGGATACGCTTCCCCTTCAGCGACTTCAGGTCCAACCCGGATGACGCGAAGGTCTTCGCGTCCCTGGGCGAGATCCCGGCGGTGAAGTCCGTCTTGAAGTCCTGGCCGAAGTTCAGGAAGAATCTCCCCCGTACGTCCGCTACCTCGGCAACCGTACCTTCGACGAGCTGATATGTGTCGGGCGGTCCGACCTTGCCGTCCGCATCCTGCATGCGATAGTAATTCAGTGCCCAGATGCCGCGTTTCGCTTCCCGTGCGCCGGCTTCGAGCACCATCATCTCCGGTGCCGCCGCCCGGTTGTCGGAGAAGGTGTAGACCCGCGCCAGACCCCGGCTCAGCATCTCTCCCTGTGCCCATACGCCGTCGTCGGTGTGCAGGTGGGCCAGCGTACGTCCATGCCGATCCGTGCGGGTGCCGCCGTACGACAGCGTCACGCGTTTGCTCAGGATCAGCTTTTCCAGCTGCTCCTTCGCCTCCCGCGCCAGTGGCCATTCCTTGAAGTTGGGCCGGTTCAGCGGCAGCTTGGGGGCCTGTATGCCGACCAGCCGGACCTCCTTGCCATCGTCCAGCACGACGGTATCGCCGTCCACGACTTCGACCACTTTGGCCGATGTCCCCTGGGTCAACACTCCACCCGCCAGTGCGTCGAGCTTTCCAGCCGACCAGGATGGATCTACCGGAATTTGCAGCAGTATCAGCGCAACTGTAACCAAAAATAGCATTACTCGGTTGATACTGGTCATTATCATCAGCCTTTTTCAATCTCCCGCATAACGCGTCTTTGCCACGGCGACCGCCGTCCCATAAACTCGCCTACTCACGACACCATACGGCCCACCCTGATGCCTCGCACCGAGTTGTTCCCGCCTATCGACCCGTATCAGACCGGTTTGCTCCAGGTCGATGCGGTACATACCCTATATTGGGAACAATCCGGGAGCCCGCGCGGGGTTCCCGTGGTCTTTCTGCATGGCGGACCGGGGGCAGGAGCGTCGCCGACCCACCGCAGGTTCTTCGATCCGTCGCATTACCGGATCATCATCATGGACCAGCGGGGCGCCGGCCGGTCGACTCCTCTGGGAGAGGTGCGGGACAATACCACCGAGCACCTGATCGTCGATCTTGAAACGTTGCGCACCCAGCTCGGCATCGCGCGCTGGCACGTCTTCGGCGGGTCATGGGGAAGCACGCTGGCGCTGTCCTACGCGCAGGCCTGCCCGGACCGGTGCATCGGCCTGATCCTGCGCGGCATCTTCCTGATGCGCCGCTCGGAGATCGACTGGTTCCTCCACGGCATGCGGACGATCTTCCCCGAGGCCTGGGCGAACTTCGTCAACTTCCTCCCGCCGAAGGAGCGCGGCGACCTGCTCGAGTCGTATTACCGCCGCCTGACCAGTTCCGATCCGGCGATGCGGATGGCCGCCGCACGGGTCTGGAGCATGTATGAGGGCGCCTGCTCGACTCTGCTGCCGAGTCCCGAACTGCTCTCGGCATCGGGCGAGGACAATCATGCCTTGAGTCTCGCCCGGATCGAGGCGCATTATTTCCGCAACAACCTCTTCACCCCGGAAAATCGCCTGATCGAGCAGATCGACCGCATCCGCCACATACCGGCGGTCATCGTCCAAGGGCGCTACGACATCGTCTGCCCGATCATGAGCGCCGACGAACTCCACCGGGCATGGCCCGAAGCCGACTATAACGTGGTGTCCGATGCCGGTCATTCGGCGATGGAACCGGGAATCCGGGCTGCCCTTGTCGCCGCGACTGAAAGGTTCAGGAATCTTACCTGAAGGTGAGTGCAATCATTCACCGCATGCACTATTTACCAATTGTTACACATCCTACTATAAGCTCTCCCAGGTGTTTGGGATTAGGGGGCTAGGTGATCCAGATGCGTCGCATGGTATTCGCAGCGGTAGCACTGGGACTCTGCCTTGCGGCTGGCACGGCGGCGGCTCAGAGCGGCCCATCGCAGATAAAGCCGGAATACATCACCGGTGGAGTAGGCTACTTCGACCTCCGCCCGTCCGAACCGTCGTCGAACGTCCAGCTCGACTGGGGGATCGGCCTGAAATACTGGCTGTTCGTTCCGCCGACCACAGGGGCGGCCCTGGCGCCGAGTGACCGCAACGCGGTGACTCCGGGTGGCAGCCACGGCGGTATCGGCCTGGAACTGTCGCTCGGCGACGGTTTCATCTTCACGCCCAGCATCGCCGCCGGCCTTGCCGACAGGGGCGAGATCCGGGACCCGACCAACCCTGCCAACAGCCAGATCGAGATCCGTACCGGCATCGCAGCCGCTTACGAATTCTCCAACGACTGGCGGCTTGGGGCGGCCTATTTCCACGTGACCAACCCCGGCGGTCCAGACGGCGCTTCTTCCAGCACCGCGGGCGACGTGCTGAACTTCACGCTGGCGGTGCCGTTCGGCGGCAAGTGATAGGCTTGGCGCGGCGTCGCGGTATGACGCGGTATGCGTGATACATCTAAAATCGTGTATATCTATATCTACGTCCTGGATACCCATAATGGGGTGCTTCGCTAGACTGTGATGGGTAATCACATTGCGGAGTGCCAGGCATGTTTGGACATTCGATCACGCCGGAACTGGGACGGGGACCCGCCGCTGGCTTCGTTCCGCTCGCAGCATGTTCGCCGGCGCCTCTGCCGCAGTGGCGGATGGCGGAGGTCAACGCACCGGCCAAGCAGCCCCCGCGCGATTACGGCGCCGACGTCAGGATTCCTCAAGCCGACCGCGTCACCCGCGCCCTGCTGGACGCGATCTTCTGAATAAAAGGGCGTTGGCAGCGGGATTCACGCCTGTCCGCCGTCAATGCCGGCTTGCTTTCCCCTGACCTCGCCGTTATAACCCACGGCTCATTCGAGCGGCGAGGCTGGGTCGAAATACCCTGTGGACATGCCCAACCGCTCCGAACAGCAACTCCATGGTTAAGGAGCGAAAATGTCCAAGTTGAAGACTCATAGCGGCTCGAAGAAGCGCTTCAAGGTGACGGCCTCGGGCCGGGTCAAGGCTCAGGCTGCCGGCAAGCGCCACGGCATGGTCAAGCGTACCCAGAAGATGAAGCGCAATGCGCGCGGCACGATGGTGCTCGCTCCTCAGGATGGCGTCACCATCCTGAAAAACTTCCTGCGCAACGCCTGATCGGGGGAACTGACCTATGGCACGTGTCAAGCGGGGCGTAACCACTCACGCCCGTCACCGTAAGATCCTCAAGCTGGCCAAGGGCTATCGCGGCCGGTCCAGCAAGTGCTTCCGCATTGCGATCCAGAAGGTCGAAAAGGCGCTTCGTTACGCCTATCGCGACCGTCGCAACAAGAAGCGCGAATTCCGCGGCCTCTGGATTCAGCGCATCAACGCCGGTGCGCGCCAGCACGGCCTGACCTATTCGCGTTTCATGAACGGCATGAAGCGGGCCGGCATCGAGGTCGACCGCAAGGTCCTGGCAGACATCGCCGCTCGCGAGCCGGAAGCGTTTAAGGTCCTGGTCGATCAGGCCCAGGCCGCTCTCGCCCAGGCTGCTTGATTCACTGAAGCGCCCCGATCAGCGGGCGCCGATGGAATTGACGGCAATTGACAAGGGGGCAGCCCGGCTGGGCTGCCCCCTTTTCGCGTTCGGGCTTCTGGTTTCCCAATAGCTGCCCAGCGCCTATCCCTTGCTAGCCTGCAACCCTGACGAGGAATCCCATGTCCGCTCTCGAAGCGCTGAAGACGGAACTGCTGGCGGCGGTGGCCGAGGCCGCTGATCTGGCGGCGCTGGAAGAGGTGCGCGTCGCCGCACTCGGCAAGAAAGGCCGGATCACCGGCCTGATGGCCGACATGCGCTCCCTCTCGCCCGATGAGCGCAAGGAGCGCGGTCAGGCGATGAACGCGCTGAAGGACGAGGTCGGCGCCGCCCTCGATATCCGCAAGGCGGAACTGCACCGCGCGGCGCTGGCGCTGCGGCTGGAAGCCGAGCGGATCGACGTCACCCTGCCGGTCCGGGCCGAGCAGCAGGGCCGCATCCACCCGATTACCCAGACCATCGACGAGCTGACAGCGATCTTCGCCGACATGGGTTTCTCGGTCGCCGAGGGGCCGGACATCGAAGACGATTTCCATAACTTCACGGCGCTGAACTTCCCGCCCGGCCACCCGGCGCGCGATATGCACGACACCTTCTACCTGCCGGACCGGCCAGCCGACGGTAGCCGCATGCTCCTGCGCACCCACACCTCGCCGGTGCAGGTCCGCTCGCTGCTGAAGGACAAGGCGCCGATCCGGGTCATCATTCCCGGCCGGACCTATCGTTCCGACTACGATATGACCCATACGCCGATGTTCCATCAGGTCGAAGGTCTTGTCGTGGACGAGAAGACCAGCATGGCGCACCTGCGCGGCTGCCTGGTCGAGTTCTGCCGCGCCTTCTTCGACGTGGACGACCTGCCGCTCCGCTTCCGCCCCAGCTTCTTCCCCTTCACCGAACCCTCGGCGGAAGTCGATATCGGCTGCCTGCGCCGGGGCGGGGAGCTGAAGATCGGCAATTACGGCGACTGGCTGGAGATCCTGGGCTGCGGCATGGTCCATCCCAACGTGCTGGAGAACTGCGGCATCGACAGCACCCGCTATCAGGGCTTCGCTTTCGGCATGGGTATCGAGCGCATCGCCATGCTGAAATACGGCATTCCCGACCTGCGCACCTTCTTCGAGGCCGACCTGCGCTGGCTGAAGCATTACGGCTTCGTGCCGCTCGACACGCCTTCCCTGGCCCAGGGCCTGACCCGTTAAGGAACAGCCGACGATGAAGTTCACCCTTTCCTGGCTGAAGGCCCATCTGGATACCGGGGCCGACGTCGATACTATTTCCGAAAAGCTGACCGCCCTCGGCCTCGAGGTCGAAGAGGTGATCGACCGCTCCAAGGGCCTGGAGCCGTTCAAGGTCGCCTATGTCGTCTCGGCCGAGAAACATCCCGACGCCGACAAGCTGCGCGTCTGCATGGTCGATACCGGCTCCGAAACGGTCCAGGTCGTGTGCGGCGCTCCCAATGCCCGCGCCGGCATGAAGGGCGTCTTCGCGCCCACCGGCACGACTATCCCCGCGACCGGGATCGAGCTGAAGAAGGGCGTCATCCGGGGCGTCGAGTCGAACGGCATGCTCTGCTCCGAGCGGGAAATGGGCCTATCGGACGAGCACAACGGCATCATCGATCTGCCGGAGGATGCGCCGGTCGGCGTCCCCTTCGCGTCGGTGATGGGCCTCGACGATCCGCTGATCGACATCTCCCTGACGCCGGACCGGGCGGACTGCGCAGGCGTGCGCGGCATCGCCCGCGACCTGTCAGCCGCCGGCCTGGGGCCATTGAAGACGATCGACACGACTCCGGTGCCGGGCGAGTTCGCCAGCCCGGTCACCGTCACGCTCGACTTCCCGGAAGGCGAGGCTTCGGCCTGTCCGATGTTCGTCGGGCGCCTGATCCGGGGCGTCAGGAACGGTCCCAGCCCGCGCTGGCTTCAGGACCGGCTGCTGTCGATCGGCCTGCGGCCGATCTCGGCGCTGGTCGACATCACCAATTTGATGACATTCGATGTCGCTCGTCCGCTTCACGTCTTCGATGCCGGCAAGCTGCACGGCGGCCTGACCGTTCGTCCGGCCAAGGCCGGCGAGACGCTGATGGCGCTGAACGGCAAGGAATACACGCTCGAACCCGGCATGACCGTGATCGCCGACGACAGCGGCGTCGTCAGCCTGGGTGCCGTGATGGGCGGCGAGAGCACGGGCGTTACCGATGCGACGACCGACGTGTTCCTGGAAGCGGCGCTGTTCGATCCCGTCCGCACGGCGCAGACCGGCCGCAAGCTGTCGATCGACAGCGATGCCCGCTATCGTTTCGAGCGCGGCGTCGATCCCGCCTTCGTTGTTCCCGGCGCCGAGATCGCGACCCGGCTCATCTTGGAGATCTGCGGCGGCGAGGCCAGCGAGTTGGTGATTGCCGGGCAGGAACCGGACTGGCACCGCACCCTGACCCTGCGTCCGGAGCGGGTGCTCAGCCTCGGCGGCGTGGACGTTCCGGTACTGGAACAGGTTCGCATCCTGGAAGCGCTCGGCTGCGGCGTGAAGACCCGCGACGACGGCGTCATGGACGTCTCGATCCCAAGCTGGCGCGCCGATATCCACGGTGAGGCGGATCTGGTCGAAGAGGTATTGCGGGTCAACGGCTACGACCATATCCCGGCGATCCCGCTGGAGCGTACCTCCGCCATCACCAAGCCGGCCCTGAACGTCAAGCAGAAGCGGGTCGTGACGGCCAAGCGCGTGCTGGCGGAGCGCGGGTTGTCGGAAGCGGTGACGTGGTCGTTCATGTCGTCCGCCCATATCGACCTGTTCGGCGGCGTGCCGGACGAGTTGCGCCTGCTTAACCCGATCAGCGCAGACCTGGACGTGATGAGGCCTTCGATCCTGCCCAACCTGATCCAGGCGGTCGGACGCAATGCCGACCGGGGCTATGCCGATGCCGGGCTGTTCGAGGTCGGGCCGATATTCCGCGACCCTTCGCCACAGGGACAGGACACGGTCGCCGCCGGCCTGCGCTCCGGCGTGATGGTGCCGCGCCAGTGGGCCGAAAAGCAGCGCCCGGTCGATGCCTTCGACGCCAAGGCCGATGCGCTGGCCGTGCTCGATCAGGTCGGAGCGCCGACGACCAACCTTCAGGTCACGACCGATGCGCCGGGCTGGTATCACCCCGGCCGCTCCGGCGTGCTGCGGCTGGGTCCGACCGTGCTCGCCCGTTTCGGCGAGATGCATCCGGAAGTGCTGGAGATCCTGGGCGTCAAGGGTCCCGTCGTCGCGTTCGAAGTCATGCTCGACGCGGTGCCGCTGCCCAAGAAGAAGGGTGGTACCGCAAGGCCGCTGCTCCGGCTGTCGATGTTCCAGCCGGTCCAGCGCGACTTCGCGTTCCTGGTCGATGCCTCGGTGGAGGCGGAGAAGCTGGTCCGGGCCGCCAAGGGCGCCGACAAGACGCTGATCAGCGACGTCGCCGTGTTCGACGTCTATCAGGGGCAGGGGATCGAGCCGGGCCGGAAGTCGCTCGCCATCGCGGTGACGATCCAGCCGACGGCCAAGCCGCTGACCGAGCCGGAGATCGACGCCATCGGCGCGAAGATCGTCGCGGCCGTCGCCAAGGCGACCGGCGGCACTTTGCGCAGTTGACGTGCGCCGCACGTTTTCATGCTTAAATAGGAGACAGGCGGGTCTTTCCGGCCCGCCTGTCCACCACCGAAGCCTGAAAGCATAGGGTCATGGGTTCGCATCCGCACGCCAACGACGATGACCATCATCACGGCCACGGCCATAGCCATGGTGACGGCCACGGCCACGCTCATCACGGGCACGGGCACCACGGTCACGGCCACATCCATGCCCACGCCCATGACGAGCGGCGCCTGCTGCTGGCCCTGATCCTGACCGGCGGCTTCATGGTCGTGGAAGCGGTCGGCGGCATCCTTGCCGGGTCGCTGGCCCTGCTGGCCGATGCCGGCCACATGCTGACGGATACGGCGGCGCTGTCGCTCTCCTGGTACGCCTTCGTGGTCAGCCGCAGGCCGGCGACCGACAAGCGGTCATACGGCCAGCACCGCTTCCAGGTGTTGGCGGCGCTGATCAACGGCGTGACGCTGGTGGCGGTCGCGGGATGGATCACGGTCGAGGCCATTCGGCGCCTGTTCGAACCCGTCCCGATCATCGGCACCACCATGCTCGTCATCGCGGCAATCGGCCTTGCCGTCAACATCGCCGGCTTCCTGATCCTCCACGGCGGCAATCAGGAAAACCTCAACATGCGCGGCGCCGCCCTGCACGTGCTGGGCGACCTGCTGGGATCGGTCGCGGCTATCATCGCGGCGGTCGTGATCCTGTGGACCGGCTGGACGCCGATCGATCCCATCCTGTCCGTGCTGGTGGCCCTGCTGATCCTGCGCAGCGCCTGGACGCTAATCGGCCGCTCCTGGCATGTCCTGATGGAAGGTACACCGGAAGGGCTGGACGTGGACCGCCTGCGGCGCGAGTTGACCGATGCCGTGCCCGGCGTGGAGGATGTCCACCATGTCCATGCCTGGTGCCTGACTCCGGAACGGCCGCTGATTACCTTCCACGCCAGTCTCCATACCGATGCCGATCATGACGAGGTGCTGCGCCTGCTGCGCGTCGAGCTGGTAAGCCGGTTCAGCATCGAGCACTCGACCATCCAGCTCGAAACCAACCCCTGCGCCGCCGCCCCTTGCGCAGAGAAATCGGTGTCAGGAAAAAAGACGCCACAGTTCAACGTACAGTGATCTTGTTCACAGCGGTATTACCGTCTCCGGTTTAGCGTCCTGGTCATGCCCCGCCATGGGGCAGGACGATTTCAGGAGCGACGCGATGACCGTGATCCCGTTCCCCAGTTGCAGGTTCACCCCGGCCGACCTTGCGGCCTTCTACGAAGTGGCTTTGCCGAAATGCTCCCGTGGCGCCTGGGCCGGTGTCGCGCGCCAGACCGGTCGACACCATGACCGCCTGCTGATCTCCCTGCCGGGGGTCGCCGAGCCGATCTTTACCTTCGAACGCGATGTCGCCGGCCATTACCGGCTGTGGTTCAGGGATAGCGGCGGCAATCGCTGCATCGGCAAGGGGATGACGGCATCCGCTTGCCTCAGGATCTGGCAGCCGGCACCCGTCCGCCATCGTTCCGCAGCCGTACCGGTACGCTGATAAGATTATCTTGGAGGCCAGCTTCTATTATGTTTTTCTTAATCATAATCGCCGAGTTTTGACTCCTGTTTCCCGTCTGAGCGTCGATTGAGGGTGCGATGCCGGGCAGGTCAGATCAACCCGGTGGCGTCCTTTGCAGCATTTCCCCGTAAGCGCCCCGATAACCGCAGCACGGCTTGGGCGCATATAGATGAGCCTCCTGTCCCGCCTGTTCATTCCGGTCCTGATCGCTATTCTGCCGGCGGTCACCTTCGGAATTTTCGATGAGTTCGATGCCCGCAGCACCGCCGGAGCCAGCGTCAGGGCGGAAGCGGCCCAGTTGCGCGACACGATCCAGGCGGAACAGACGCGCGTCTTCGACGGCATCCGGCACGTTGCGTCCCTGGTCGCCGCTTCCACGGCGGTGCGCGACGGCGACGCTCGAGGCTGTCAGGCGTTCCTCGATCGATCGGCCGCCATGCTGCCGCCGGAACAGATCATATCGGTAACGGATCGAAGCGGCGCCGTAATCTGCTCCAGCCGGGCCGATCAGGTGGGCCGTCCGTTGGGTAGCCGGTTCGACTTGATGGCGGCGCTCAAGACCGACCGTTTTCTGGCCGGCGACTATATCCGGCTGGGTGCGTCGGGGGCGGCCCTGCCGTTCGCGATGCGTTATCAGGGGAGCGACGGGCAGGTTCGCGGCATCGTGGCGGTCATGCTCGACGTGGTCTGGTGGAAGACCGACCGCTCCTTCGCAAGGCTGCCGGAAAACGTTTCGCTGACGGTCGCGGACCGCACCGGCACCATCCTGGCGCGGCGTCCCGATCCAGGCGACCCCTCCGGCAGGTCTGCCGTCGGCCGCACCCTGGAGAACTTCACCAACGCTGGTCCGCAGGCCGATTCTCCGGTAATCCAGGCGACCGTCCAATCTTCGGCATCGCCCCAGGGCCTGTTCATCGGCATCGGGATCGATCCGCGCGACATCCAGGCCGATCTGGACGAGGCGACCCGGCAGCGCGTGTTCTTCCTGACCGGCGGGTTGGCGGCGGCGCTGCTGGCGGCAGGCTTCCTGGGGCATCGCTTCATCCAGCGTCCGGTTTCGGCCCTGGTCGAGGCCGCCGAAAGCTGGGGGACGGGCGACTACCGGGCGCGCGTCGGGCTGCCCGACGACCGGTCGGAATTCGGCGTGCTGGCGCGCGCCTTCGACGCCATGGCGGAAGCCTTGGAACGGCGGGAGAAGGAACGCGACGTGGCGGAGGACACGGCCCGCAAGATGGCGGCCGTGCTGGAGAGTTCGACCGACGGCATCTGTGAGATCGACCGCGACTGGTGCATCTCATTCCTCAACAGCCGTGCCAGCACCTTCGTCGGCCCCGACCGCGACGCGATCGGCACTCCCCTGTTCGAGGCCTTTCCGGAAGCCGCCGGCAGTCTGGTCCAGCGCGAATGCGAGCGCGCCATGGCCGGGAACGTGCCGGTTAGCTTCGAGGAGTATTTCGGCGCACATGACCTGTGGCTGGCGGTCCGAGTCTTCCCGGTATCCAGCGGGCTGATGATCTGCTTCCAGGACGTAACGGCGCGGCGCCGCGCCGATCAGCACAGCGAACGGACCGAAGCTCATCACCGCGCCATCGTCGTCACGGCGCCCGAAGGCATGGTCGTGATCGACGAGCAGGGCATCATCCAGTCCTTCAACCCCGCTGCCGAGCGCCTGTTCGGCTACGATCCCGGCGAGGTCGTCGGCCGCAACGTCACGGTCCTGATGCCGGAGCGGGACCGCGCCGTCCACGACGGCTATATCTGGAACTACCGGCACGGCGCCGACCGCAACGTGGTCGGCAAGGGCCGCGAACTGGAGGGGCGCCGCAAGGACGGCTCGATCTTCGCGCTGGAACTCTCGGTCGCGGAATGGCGGGATGGCCACCAGCGCTTTTTCACCGGTTTCATGCGCGACGTGAGCGCGCGGCGGGAAGCCGACGCTGCCTTGAAGTCCGCCAGCGACGAAGCTGCCGCCGCCCGCGCCGAGGCCGATCAGGCGGCCCTGTCCAAATCCAGGTTCCTGGCCGCCGCCAGCCATGATCTGCGACAACCGGTCCAGTCGCTGCTGTTCCTGAGCGCCGCCCTGGCCGAGGGCCTGCGCGGCCATCCCATGCTGCCGCTGGCCGGCAGCATCGACCAGGCGACCGATGCCCTGAAGCGCCTTCTGGACGGGCTGCTCGACATCTCCAGGCTGGATGCCGGCGCCATCACGCCCAAGGCGACCCTGCTCTCGGCCGATACCCTGATCGGCAGGCTCGGCGCCGAATACGCCCAGCGGGCCGAACGCCAAGGGGTGAACCTGCGCGTCGTGGGCTGCTCGAGCCGGGTCCACAGCGATCCGGTCCTGCTGGAGCGTATCCTGCGCAACCTGATCGAGAACGCTTTGCGCCACACGACGCATGGCCGCATCCTGATCGGCTGCCGCCGGGTTTCCGGCGCTCTCCGGATCGATGTCCTGGATACCGGAACCGGCGTTCCCCCCGATACCTTTGCCCAAGATACCTTTGCCCCCGATACCTTCGCTCAATGTCCGGACGGGGGGCAGGAAGCTGGACTGGGGCTTGCCGTCGTGCGGCGGCTGGCGGCGCTGCTCGGTCACCGCGTCTCTGCCCTGTACTCTCCCGGCCATGGCTCCCGCTACTCGGTCGAAGTGCCGCTGGCGGCGCTGCCCGCTCCGGAGCGGTCGCCGTCGGCGATCTCGGTCGAGGAAAGCGCCCGTCCGAAGACCCGTGGGCTGATCGTTATCCTCGACGACGAGGCGATCATCCTGCTGGGTCTCGGCGTGCTGCTGGAAAGCTGGGGCTATCAGGTGCTTTCGGCCATGTCTCTGGACGAGGCGGTCCAGCAAGTCGCGGACGAGACCCGGACGCCGGACCTGATCATCGCCGACTACAGGCTGGCCGACGGCAATACCGGACCGGAGGCGATCGATGCGATCCGCGAAATCTCCGATCCCCGGATACCCGGCATCGTCCTGACTGGGGATACCGCCCCTGGCATCCTGGAGCGGGTAGGCAAGCGGGGCTTCGGCATCCTGCACAAGCCGGTCGCCGCCGACGACTTGCACCGGATCGTCCTGGACTATATCGAGTTGAACGGCATCGAGTCGAACGATCCGGCGCGTCAGATGCCGACTTCGACCGCCGCGTTGACGATGTAGATCATCTCGTTCTTGTCATCCTTGTCCGCCAGGAAGATGCCGCTGGGCGCCAGCATGCCGCCGGGGCCGACGTGGATGCTGACGTTGCCATAGGGAAAGACGGCGCGGACGGCGTCCTCGTCCAGCTTCTCGGCATCGGCGGGCACCGCCAGATGGACCCGCACCTGCATCTTGCCGGTGTCGCCGCCGACAAGACCGCGCATGCCGGGCATGGAATTGCGTTCGATGGCGTTGCGGACCGCCCGGATCGCCGCTTTGGTCACATCCTGACCGTGAAGGTCGGCGCCCATGCCCAATTCGACGAACATCACCTGTTTCATTGCCGCGTTCCTCATTTCCGTTCGATGCCTGTATCGATTGCACACGATAGACATCGAACGGAAAGGTGGAAAGCGTCAGAGACCGGCGACCGTGGTTTTCGGAGCGCCGCCGCCCAGCACCTTGTACAGCGTCACCAGATTGCTGAGCTGGGACAGACGCGCATTGATCAGGTCCTGCTGTGCCGCATAGAGCGACCGCTGACTGTCCAGCGCGTTGAGGAAGCTGTCGAGCCCCCGGTTGAAGCGCAGGATCGACAAATCGTAGCTGGACTGCGTGGCATCCACCAGGGAGCTTTGCGCCTCGAGCTGATCGTCCAGCGTGCCCTGGGCCGCCAGCGCGTCGGACACTTCGCGGAAGGCCGTCTGGATCGATTTCTCATACTGCGCGACGCCGATTTCCCGCTGGACCTTGGCGCTTTCCAGGTTCGCTTCGCGCCGGCCGAAGTCGAAGATCGGCAGGTTGATCTGCGGCGCGAAGGCCCAGGCGCCGCTGCCGCCCTCGAACAGCCCGGACAGCGAGGCACTGGCGGTGCCGGCCGAGGCGGTCAGGCTGATGGTCGGGAAGAAGGCCGCCCTGGCGGCCCCGATATTGGCATTGGCCGAGCGCAGATTGTATTCGGCCTGCATGATGTCGGGGCGACGTTGCAGCAGGCCGGAGGGCAGTCCGACCGGCAGGTTGGCGACGAAATCGGCCTTGCCGAGCGACGGCGCCTTGCCCAGCACCTGATCGGCGACCGGAGCGCCGACCAACAGGTTCAGCGCGTTCTTGTCCTGTGCTATCTGCCGGACATAGGCGGCACGGTTGGCCCGCGCCGTCTCCACGGCGGTACGCGCCTGGGCGACGTCGAGCTGGGTGCCGACACCCCGGTCGAAGCTGCGCGAGGTCAGGTCGTAGGACTGCCGCTGGGTCCGCAGCGTATCCTCCGTCAGCTTCAGCAGCTCCTTATCCGCCAGCAGGGTCAGATAGGCGTTGGCGACTTCCGCGATCAGCGAGATCTGGGTCGCTATCCTGGCCTGATCGGTCGCGAAATAGCTTTCCAGGGCCGACTGCTCGAGGCTCCGGACGCGACCGAACAGGTCGAGTTCGTAGGATGTCGTGCCGACGCTGACGTCGTACAGCGTGGTTATGGAAGCCCTGCCCGTACGCGACAGGTCACCGGGCGTCCGCTGGCGCTGAATGCTGCCACCAATATCGGCCGACGGCAGCAGGTCGGCCCGCTGGATGCGATACTGCGCCTGGGCCTGCTGGACGTTCAGCGCCGCGACCCGCAGGTCGCGGTTGTTCGCCAGGGCCTGATCGATCAGGCTGCGGAGCTGGGGTGAGCGGAAGAACTCCTCCCATCCCAAATCCGCCAGTTCGGGACCGCCGCTGACCAGCTGCGCCGAGCCCGAGTCGGTGTAGGCCGGCCCGGTCGGCCAAGCCTTCGACACCGGGGAAGCAGGCCGGGTGTATTCGGGGATGAACGAGCATCCGCCGAGCAGCAGCAGCGCCAGCGATGCGGCGGGCGCCAGACGCCTTTTCTTCATGGTCTTGTCCGTCATTTTCCGCTGTCTCGATCCGAAGTCATCAGTCCGCCCCATTAATCCGCATGAGCCGGTTCGGCATGGCCATGGTCCTTCTTCGAGGGGAACCAGCGGCCGACCAGCGTCAGCACCGTCACGAAGAAGACGGGCACGAAGAAGATCGCCAGCACGGTGGCCGAGATCATGCCGCCCATCACGCCGACGCCGATGGCGTTCTGGCTGCCCGACCCGGCGCCCGTGCTGATCGCCAGCGGCAGCACGCCCAGGATGAAGGCGAAGGACGTCATCAGGATCGGACGCAGGCGCTGGCGGCAGGCTTCGATCGTCGCCTCCAGCAA
>DASQKT010000054.1:0-2376 GCA_035630415.1 Skermanella sp. | reverse complement strand
CATACATGATCAGGATGCGGTCGCAGAAGGACGCCACGAGGTTGAGGTCGTGGCTGATGAAGATCAGGCCCATGCCCCGGCTGCTGCACAGCTCGTCCATGATGGCGAGCACCTGCATCTGGACCGTCACGTCGAGCGCGGATGTCGGCTCGTCGGCGATCAGCAGGTCGGGGTCGGGGATCAGCATCATCGCGATCATGATGCGCTGGCCCATGCCACCGGAAACCTCGTGGGGGTAAAGGTCGAAGACTCGCTCCGGATCGCGGATGCGGACGGCCCGGAGCATATCGAGCGTGCGGCGGCGCGCTTCGGACCGGCTGGCCTTGGTGTGGACCCGGTAGGCTTCCGCGATCTGGCGGCCGACGGTCATCACAGGGTTCAGCGAGAACTTGGGGTCCTGCATGACCATGGAAATACGCTGGCCGCGTATCTCCCGCATCTTCCGTTCCGAGGCATGCAGAAGGTCGGTACCGTCGAAGTCGATCCTGTCGGCGGTGACCTCGCCGGGCGGCGCCACCAGCCGGAGCAGGGAACGCCCGGTCACCGACTTGCCGGAGCCGGATTCGCCGACGATGCCCAGCTTCTCACGGCCGACGGTGAAGGAGACGCCGCGCACCGCCTCCGTATAGCCGGTGCGGGACGGGAAGCGGACGCGGAGGTTCTCCACGGTCAGGAGGGGCGTTGTGGATGGAGAAGCGGTCATCAGTTCTTCGGGTCCAGCACGTCGCGCAGGCCGTCGCCCAGCAGGTTGAAGCCAAGGCTGACGACGAAGATGGCGATGCCGGGCAGGGTCGCGACCCACCACTGATCCAGCAGGTATTGACGCCCGGTCGAGATCATGGCGCCCCATTCCGGCAGCGGCGGCTGAGCGCCCAGGCCTAGAAAGCCGAGGCCGGCGGCGGTCAGGATGATGCCGGCCATGTCCAGCGTCACCCGGACGATCAGCGAGGAGGTGCAGAGTGGAACCACGTGGCCCAGGATGATCCGGGCCGGAGAGGCGCCCTGAAGGCGGACGGCGCTGATGAAATCGCTGTTCCGGATGGTTATCGTCTCCGCCCGCGCGATGCGCGCATAGGGTGGCCAGGAGGTGATCGCGATGGCGATCACGGCGTTCTCGATGCCGGGACCGAGCGCCGAGACGAAAGCCAATGCCAGGATCAGCTTGGGGAACGCCAGGAAGACGTCGGTGATCCGCATCAGCACGATGTCGGTCCAGCCGCCGAGATAGCCGGAGATCGTGCCGATCAGGAGCCCTGCCACCGGAGCCGTCAGCGCCACCAGCAGCACGATGTAGAGCGTCAGGCGCGAGCCGTAGACGACGCGCGACCAGATATCCCGCCCGTACTGGTCGGTGCCGAACCAGTGGGCGGCGCTGGGTGGCTGAAGCCGGTTCGCGAGATCCTGGGCGAAGGGGTGGTGCGTGGCGATCAGCGGCGCCAGCAGCGCCATCAGTATCAGCGCCACGACGATGCCGAGGCCGACCATCGCCAGCTTGTTGCCGGTAAAGGTCAGCCAGCCGCCGTACAGGCGGCCCATGCGCGCCTGGGAGCGCGACTGAGGCGTGTCGCTCAGCAGCCATTCACGGGCGGTCATTTCTTCGCCCTCGGGTCGAGCAGGCGGTAGAGCAGGTCGGACAGCATGTTGAGGCCGATGAAGACGGCGCCGACGACGAGGGTTCCGCCCAGCACGGCGTTCATGTCGGCGTTGAGGAGGGAGTTGGTTATGTAGAGACCCAGCCCCGGCCATGCGAAGACCGTCTCGGTCAGGACCGATCCTTCCAGCAGGTTGGCATAGGACAATGCCACCACCGTGATGAGCGGCACCGCGATGTTGCCGAGCGCGTGGCGCCAGATCACGCGGGTTTCCGACAGGCCCTTGACCCGCGCGGTCGTGATGTATTCCTGGCGCAGCTGGTCGAGCATGAAGCTGCGCGTCATGCGGCTGATATAGGCGACGCTGAAATATCCCAGGATCGATGCCGGCAGGATCAGGTGGGACAGGGCGTTCCAGAAGATCTCGGTCTCCCCGGCCAGCAGGGCGTCCACCGTGATGACGCCGGTCACCGGATCGACCAGCCCGTCGTAGAAGACATCCAGTCGCCCAGGGCCGGGCGCCCAGTCCAGCTTGGCGTAGAACAGCAGCAGGCCGACCAGCCCTAGCCAGAAGACAGGCACCGAGTAGCCGACCAGCCCCAGCACGCGGACCAGATGGTCCGGCCAGCGCCCGCGATGAACTGCGGCGAAGACGCCGGCGGGAACGCCGACGGCGACGCCGATGATGATGGCGGCGGTCGCGAGTTCCAGCGTGGCGGGGAAGGCGCGGCGGACATCGTCCAGCACCGGCTGCGACGTCAGGACCGAGGTTCCGAAATCGCCT
>DASQKT010000053.1:0-4070 GCA_035630415.1 Skermanella sp. | reverse complement strand
CGGCGGAGGGTTCGTCCAGTTCGACCACTTCGGGGATCAGCAGGCCCTGGCGCTTGACGCCGCCATCGACTAGCGCTTGCTTGACGCGTTCATAGACCAGCCGTTCGTGGGCGGCGTGCTGATCGACGATCACGATGCCGTCGCCGGTCTGGGCCACGATATAGGTGTTATGGACCTGCGCCCGCGCCGCCCCCAAGGGATGTTCAGGGGGAGGTTCGTCGGCTGCCGGCATGGCAGCCGGGGCCGCAGGGCGTGCCGAGGGCGTGGCGGCGAAGCCGGTCAGCGGCGCCTGATAGGCCGACACCGCTTCAGCCAGATCGCGCGGAATATGGGAGGAGTGTCCGCTGCTGAAACCGTAGCGGAAATCCGGCTGCGGGGAAGGAGCCGGCGGCGTCAAGCCAGCGGAGAAGGCGTCGAGCGTCGCGGTCGCCACAGTGTTGGACGCCCGGTGACCCGCCTGCGCCAGCGCATGCCTCAGCGCGCTGACGATCAGGCCGCGCACCAGGCTTGAGTCGCGGAAACGGACCTCCGCCTTGGCCGGGTGGACGTTGACGTCGACTTCCTCCGGGTGGATCTCCAGGAACAGCGCCAGCATCGGGTGGCGGTCGCGGGCCAGGAAGTCGGCATAGGCCCCGCGCACGGCGCCGACCAGCAGCTTGTCGCGGACCGGACGGCCGTTGACGAACAGGTATTGGTGGCGCGCGGTCGGACGGTTGAGCGTCGGCAGGCCGATATGGCCTGTGAGCTGGACCTGGGCACGCTCCGCCAGGACGGGGATTGCATTATCGGAGAACTCCCGTCCCATCAGGGCGCCGAGCCGGGTCAGGCGGGCATCCAGCAACTCGCCCTGGGCGGCCGACAGGCGGACGGGGGTGCGTCCCTCGTCCGCGACGGTGAAGGAGACGTGCGGGTGAGCCATCGCCAGACGCTCGACCGCATCGACCGCGTGGTCGAACTCGGTCCTCGGCTGCTTCAGGAACTTCAGGCGCGCCGGTGTCGCGTAGAACAGATCGCGGACCTCGACCCTGGTGCCCTGCTGGTGTGCGGCTGGCGCCACCCTGCCCTTGGCGCCGCCTTCGACCGCGATGCACCACGCGCTGTCGGAGCCCTTGGCGCGGCTGGTCAGGGTCAGGCGGCTGACCGCGCCGATGCTGGGCAGCGCCTCGCCCCGGAAGCCCAGGGTCGCGATGTTCAGCAGGTCCTCGCCGGGGAGCTTGGAGGTCGCGTGTCGCTCGACCGCCAGTTCCAGTTCGTCCGGCGTCATGCCGCAGCCGTCGTCGGTGACCGCGATAAGCGAGCGTCCGCCGTCGCGAACCACGATGTCGATGCGGGTGGCGCCGGCGTCCAGCGCGTTTTCGACCAGTTCCTTGACGGCGGCGGCAGGCCGCTCGACCACTTCACCGGCGGCGATGCGGTTGACCAGGGTATCGGGGAGGCGGCGTATCGTCATGGGTCAACATGTACGCATCGCGCTGCCCAATGTCACCACCTCTCGGCATCGCATCGGCGTCAGAACTTGAGGCCGGCAGCGCCTTCCAGGTTGGCGGTCGTCAAGGCGCTGCGCTCCACCCGTGCCCCGAACAGCTTGGCGTGGCGGAAATCCGCCTTCGTCAGATCGGCGCCCAGCAGGGTCGCGAAGGACAGATCGGCGCCGGCGAAGCTCACTCCGCGCAGGCAGGAATCGTTCAGGTTGACGTAACGCAGCTTGGCGCCTTCCAGATCGGATCGCATCGCCCGCTTGTCGTCGATCATCAGCGGGCGCAGGTTGACGCCGCTCATGTCGGCGTTGCTAAGCTTGGCCCGCTTCAGGTTCACCCCGCGCAAATCAGCGTTCTTCAGCCTGCAAGTGCGGAAGTCGCTGTCCTCGAGCTGGGCCGCCTGCAACTGGATGCCCTCCAGGTTCATGCCGTAGAAGATGGTGCCGATGCCCCTGACCATGGTCAGGCACATGCTGTCCAGGGACGCCATGCTGCCGCGCAAGTCGAAGCCGCTGAGGTCGAGCTTGGCCCCTTCCGCGCCGGCGCTGCCGATCCAGGCCATGTGGTCGCGGGCAAGCTCGTCCAGCGGGCGTCCCAGTGCCGACGCGGGGCGGCCGGCCGGCTGGTCGGTCAGCATGTCCTCCATGTCGGCGCCGGCCGTTTCCGTCATGGTCATGGACGCACCGGTCAGCACGGCGCCGCGCAGGCAGGCTCCGCGCAGGTCGGCGCCGCTGAGGTCGGCGCCTTCCAGGTTGCTGCCGCTGAAGTTGGCGCCGCGCATGGTGGCGCGGACCAGCTTGCAGCCGCGCATGACGGCATCGGTGAAGTCGGTATGGATCGCCATGGCGCCCGACAGCCGGGCGTTGGTCAGGTTGGCGCCGCTGAGATCGGCGCCGGACGCCTCGGTCGGCTGGGTATCGACCTGGACGATCTTGAGGTTGCCGGCCCGGTCCGTTTCCGCCAGCGTGCCGTCGAGCAGGTCGCTTTCGAACAGGTTCGCGCCGATCAGGATGGCACCGCGCAGGCAAGCGCCCCGCAGGTCGGTCTTGATCAGGCTTGCATTCTCCAGGTTTGCCTGACGGAGATCGCAGGCGAACATGGCGGCGCAATCGAGTCGAGCCCCCGCCAGATTGGCGCCCCTAAGGGACGATCCGACGAAATCCGCGTGGGCAAGGTCGCGTCCGGTGAGATTGAGCCCCGACAGGTCGAAGAACGAAAGCGTCGCCCGCGAACCACCCATGCGGGCATTACGGAACATCTCGTGGCGCCGTACGACGTTATCGAGTTGCACCTGATCGAGCCGCGTGAGCGGCCGGGATTGCGTCATCTAAACCTGCACACGCGCTGTCGGCAATTTACATCAATACCCAACAGTATAGCGTGTGCAGGTACTCCCGCGCTACTCCCTGCACGCCTCGATCAGGCTGGAAGTCGATGAATCGTGACCGACAGGCGCCGAGGCTTCACCCAGCTCGGGAAGAATCACCTTCGCAAGTTGCTTGCCAAGCTCGACGCCCCACTGATCGAACGAATTTATGTTCCAGATTACGCCCTGCACAAAGACTTTATGCTCGTAAAGCGCGATCAGCAGGCCGAGCGTGCGCGGGTCGAGCTTGCGGAAGAGAATCGAGTTGGTCGGCCGGTTCCCCTCGAACACCTTGTGGGGGACCAGGGCTTCCAGGGCCTCGCCGACCATCCCCGCCCCTTGCAACTCCGCCCGGACCTCTTCCGCCGTCTTGCCGCGCATCAGCGCTTCGGGCTGGGCCAGGAAGTTGGACAGCAGGATCGGGTGATGCTTGCCGATCGGGTTCTGCGTCTCGACCGGGGCCAGGAAGTCGGCGGGGACGATCCGGGTGCCCTGGTGGATCAGCTGGTAGAAGGCGTGCTGCCCGTTGGTGCCCGGTTCGCCGAACAAGACGGGGCCGGTGCCGTAATCGACGCGGTTGCCATCGCGGTCGACCGACTTGCCGTTGCTCTCCATGTCGAGCTGCTGGAGATAGGCCGCGAAGCGGTGGAGATATTGGTCGTAAGGCAGCACCGCATAGCTGTGGGCATTCAGGAAATTGGCGTTCCAGACGCCGATCAGGGCCATCAGCAGCGGCAGGTTGGATTCGGGCGGCGCATTGCGGAAATGCTCGTCCATCTCGTGGGCGCCGGCCAGCATCGCCTCGAAATTGTCCATGCCGACGGCGAGTGCGATCGGCAGGCCGATCGCGGACCACAGGCTGTAGCGTCCGCCGACCCAGTCCCAGAAGACGAACATGTTTTCCGGGTCGATGCCGAACTTCGATACCTCAGCCTCGTTGGTCGAGACGGCGACGAAATGCTTGGCGACCGCCTTTTCGTCACCCGCCGCTTCCAGGAACCAGGAGCGCGCGGTATGGGCGTTGGCCAGGGTTTCCTGGGTGGTGAAGGTCTTGGAAGCGACGATGAAGAGCGTGGTCGCCGGATCGCATTTCTTCAGCGTCTCGGCGATATGGGTGCCGTCGACGTTGGAGACGAAATGCATCCGCAGGTCAGGGTGTCCGTAGGGCTTCAGCGCCTCGCACGCCATGTAGGGGCCGAGGTCGGAGCCTCCGATGCCGATATTCA
>DASQKT010000052.1:0-3727 GCA_035630415.1 Skermanella sp. | reverse complement strand
GACCGGCGCTCCGCCATCGCCGGCGGCCTCGGCAACAACCTGACCATCGCCATCGGGCTGACCTCGCCCGAGCGGACGACGGCGCTGGCCGATGAGGCGAGCGCCGTCTTCCTCCCGGTGCTGGACCTGACGATCGGCTATGGCCGCAACGACGCCGAACACAGGACGCGGATCGGCATGGCGATCACCAAGGCCGTCAATGCCGACGGCTTCAACATGAACTCGCCGTTCAAGAACCTGCCGCCGGCGGAAAATGCCGGACAGGCAGTCATCACCGACATGAAGCTGCGGCCGGTCAAGGGCGGCAAGCTGATCGAACTGCCGATCGAGGCCACGAGCGGACGCGAGTTCGGAGCGCCGAAGGAAAGCTTGAACTACTCGCTCAGCATCAGTCAGGAGCTGCCCTGGGGCGGCACCTTCACGATCACCGACAGGACCGTGCAGCGGGAAATCTATTACCGGGGCGGCTATCACTGGGAGGAGGGCCAGTGGAGCACCGGCCTGTCCGGCACCCTGAACATGCCCCTGCCCTTCACCAAGGGCTTCGGCGCCGGCAACGACAAGCTCGCCGCGTCGCGGAGCGCCGCCGCCGTCGCGGAGCGGGCCGACTGGGACCTTCAGGCACTGCTCAACAAGGTCCTGCTCGACATCGACACCGCCTATTTCGACGTCGTCAGGCGCATGGAGGCGCTTGAGACGACGGTCGGCAACCGCGACATGATAGGCAAGCAGAAGGAACGGATGGACCGGCTTTACGGCTTGCGCCAGGTCACACGCTTGCAGAAGGCGCAGGTCGACGCCGAGGCGGGCAAGGCCGAGGTTCGGGTCGAGCAGGCGCTGAGCGAGTATGTCGCGTCGTCGCAGGCCCTGTCGCTGCTGATCGGCGACAGTTCGGTTGTCGGCGGCGCCGCGATATATCTGCCGGTGGACTATGCCGACGATCTGGCGCAGGCGGTTCCCGTGTCGTTCGAGGACGCGCTGGTCACGGCACAGGCCACCCGTCCGGACTTTAAGATCAACGACATCAACGCCCTGCTGCGCGAGATCGCCGAGGCGCAGGCGCGGACCAACGCGCGGCCCGACCTTCGGATTTCGGCCAGCGCCACCTCGTCCCAGGCCGGCACGACCTATGGCTACGCCGACCCGCTGACCAGCCATACCAAGGTCGCGACGCCCGACAAGATCGACCAGAACTACGGCCTGACCTTTACGATGCCCTGGGCCAACCGGGCCGCCAATGCCGATGCCGACAAGGCGGAGCTTGGCGTCAAGGACCAGGAATACGCCACGACATCGCTCCAGAACCGGGTGCGCCGCGAGATCACCGAGCGGCTGGCGGCGGTGCAGGCGGCGCGTTCGCGCCTGAAGAGCGCCACCGCCGAGGCCGACAACATGGCAGCCGCCGTCGCCAGCCTGGAACGCCAGCAGACGCTGGCCGGGACCGCATCCGAGGACGAACTGATCCAGGCGACACGCCAGTTGCTGAACGCCCGGCTGAGCCTTACCGGCGCCCGCGTCGATGCCAAGCAGGCGGAAAGCGGTTTGCTCTACGCGCAAGGCACGATCGCCGGGGCGCTGGCGTCGCAGACCGCCAGCAGCCAGCTTGACCGCAACCGCATCGGGATGCTGTCCGATGCGGGCTTCCTCAACTTCTTCAAGCAACATTCCGGTTCCGGAAAACAGCCACAGGAAAAACCATGAGAATCGGACTCGTCGCCCCCGCCAATTCGCCGCTCGCCAAGCAGCTTCAACAGCACCTGACCGCGCTGACCGGCACGTCGGCGGACTGGTTCGACGCCGACCTGCCGGAGGGGACGCGCGTCAGTCTCGGCGAGCGGGGAGCCACCTGGGACGGCGTGCCGCTGGACGGCTTCGACGCGCTGTTCGTCCATGGCTTCCGGTACGAGGACCCGGTCCTGCCGGTAACGTCGCCGGATGCCGACTGGTCGCTGTGGCAGGCCGGACATGTCAGGCAGCAGCAGCGCTACAGCCTGTTCTACAGCATGCTGTCGCGCCTGGAAGCCGGCAGCCCGCGCCTCTACAACGGTCCGTCCGTCCACCTGGAAGGCTTCTCGCGGCTTCATCAGTTGGAGCGGCTGGGACTGGCTGGGGCGCCGGTGGCGGCGGTCATCGCCACGAACGACCCGGCGGAGGCGGAACGCTTCTGCGCGAAGCAGGCGGCGGCCGGGGTGCCCGTCGTATGGCGGACCGCGACCGGCCGCAGCGCGTGGCAGATCTTCCGCGACCGTCAGCGCCGGGACCTGATCGCTGCCGACAAGCCGCCGGTCATGCTGGCTCCCGTCGTTCCCGGACCGCTGCGCCGGTCCTTCGTGATCGACGGGCGGGTCGTTCTGACGGTGGAATGGGCGGCGCCCTCGCTGGAGTCCCTCGAGCGGTTCGAGCAGTTCCACGTGGTCGATCCGGCGCGGCACGCCGCCGGCATCGGCGGCGAGGCGCTGGCGGAGCTTGGCATCCGGTGGGGCAGCGCGCTCTATGTCGCGGGACCGGGCGGTCCGGTAATCTACGACGTGGACGTAGATCCGCTGGTCACCGATCTGCCGGCGCCGCTGCGCCACCACCTGCTGGCGTGTCTTGCGGCAGGCCTCGCCGGGGAGCAGCTGCCAGTCTATGCCGGACCGGCAGTGGTGGAGCGGGAGAGCCTGTTCCTGCGGCGGATGCTGCGCATCCAGTTCGAAATAGAGCAGACCAAGTTCGCTGATCAGGCAGTCTGACCTGCGAGGCGGCTATTCTCGCTTAACGGTTAATTTGCATTAATAATTACCGTTACAGTTGCTTAAAAAGCTACGCTTCGGCATATTGGCTGGAGGGCGGAACGGGGTAACGCAAAAGGCTGACCTCGATCCGCTGCACCAGGTTCTCTACACCAAGTTCCTCTGGCCAGGATCTCTCCCCGAGTGATGACCAAATCGAACGAAGACCGAACAGTTATGATGCGTGACGATGGCCGCAAGGAGTCCGGGAAGATGAATGCGGCAGCGACCAGACAGGCGACCAATCCCGACGGGCGCCTTATCTGCCTCGACCCGGCGCAGGTCGACGGCGGCAAGAGCGAAGTCATCGTGCCGCTGAAGGGCGGCAAGGACGTGACGGTCGGCCGTGGCGATACGAGCACCTTCATGGTCGCGTCGCGGAAGCTGTCGCGGCAGCACGCCCGGCTGTTCTCGGGCGAGGGGTCCTGGGGAATCGAGGACCTGAACAGCACCAACGGCGTCTACGTCAACGGTCACAAGGTCAGCACGATCTGGCTGAAGCACAAGGACGAGGTCCGGCTGGGATCGCTGGCCTTCAGCTTCGAACTGGACCGTCCCCCCGCCGCCGGCCAGCAGGGCGGCAACCGTCCGGCTCCCGTCAGCCGCGACGACGACATGTCGGAGCGGACCATGATGGTCGGCAGCCTCGGTGCCGGCAAGGCGGTGCTGGAAGCCGTCCGCAAGGTCGATACTCCCGTCCGGCTGAAGGTCGAGGAGGAGGAAGACGACGGCGCGGAGCATGATTCGTCCAGCCTGCGCCGCAAGCTGGTGCTTGGAGCGGTCGTCGCCGTGATCCTGGCCGGCCTGGGCGGCGGTGCCGCCATCTGGTATCCGATCCACAAGAAGCAGCAGTTCCTGACTCAGACGATCGAGCGGTCGGCCCAGATCCGGAAGCGTGTGATCGACCGGGCGGCGCAGGTCGCCGCCGGCAGCCAGACCGTCAATTTCGACCAGGA
>DASQKT010000051.1:0-17210 GCA_035630415.1 Skermanella sp. | reverse complement strand
GCTCCTGGTCCGCCGCCAGCGCCACACGCGCCTGATCGCGGTCACCCTCCGCAGCCTCCAGCCGGGCGGTCACCTCGCCAACCCGTGTGGCAAGTCCATCGTAATCGCCTTGCGCCCGCTCCGCCACCTGCTGCTGAGCAGCACGGTCGGCATCTGCGCGATCAAGACGCAGCCGGAGATCCGCACACGCGGCTTCATGGTGCCGCAGGTGCATCTCCAGACGGGCCCTCTCCGCGTCACTTTGCTCTCGCCATTGCTGATACTCCTCTAATCTTTCATCAGCGGATCGCACCAAGCCCTGGAATTCCTGATCCCTGCGCAGGATCTCAGCTGCATGAGCTTCGCGCAGGAGAGCGATTTCGGTGTCCCGGGCGGCAAGGTCACGCCGACACCGCTCGCGCACCGCGTCCTCGGCGGCTAGAACAGCCTCTGCCAGCAGCTGACAGACTTGGCCAGCGGCCTCGTCCAGAACTTGACGGACCAGACCCGCAAGCCCGTCGAGATCCGCCTCCGGCTGCCTGGGTGCTGGTGCGGGTGCCTGTCGCTGCAGCTGCATCTCGCACAGCAGGCGCTGGACCCTGGCCATCTGGGGTATCGAACCGTGGCGAGCCTCCAGCGCTCGCTGAACACGGTAGGCAACTAAATCCTCCGGAGGACCGGACAGGCGCCGCTCGATCTCGACGCGGATCTCCGCGTCACTGATCCGGGCCGGCCGGCCAGACCTGCCGGTGTCGTGCAATCCGGTTCCATCCTGCATCTCGTTCCTCCATCGCCAGACACTCGTGTCTGATGATTTAGCACGGCGGGGTTGGGCCTGGATTAAGCCGGGCTTCCGCCGCAGCGAATGAATGAATGAATGAACGAACTAACGAATGATCCTTCGGGCCTGCTGCGGACAACCGCTGCGGCAGAATGTGCAGCCCTGGGGTGGTCGGGTCGGGATTTGGGTAGTATATATGCCATCATACACCTTCAAAGGTTGTATAGACCCCAAAGGTGGCCGGCACGTCCGGACCTGACGGATGTCACCGGCACGGGGAATGGCATGACCCAGCACGCACATCAGCTAGGAGACGACAGACATGAGAGCGCACATCATCCTAACCAATTCAAACACCTCAGAACCGCCTGACCCGCCGGTCACCTTCGGCTGGCCGCGCCCGGTACTGGACGCCCGCTACGCCAAGCTTCTGTGCAACCCTCGGACTGCGGGGGCCGGTTTTACTCTCGCCGCGGCCTCCGGCAGCGGCCTCGATCTGATCCGCGCGGTGCTCGAAGAGGTGGTGTTCGGAGCGGGGTTGTTATGGGTGAGGAATTACAGGAGAAATGAAGACGACCTGGACCTCAGCGTCAGAATACCGGTCGATACTCCAGCGTCCATGATCCGGGTCAAGATTAAGTTGTCCGGCATAACCGAGCCGGTGCTTGCCTGGCTGCGCCACCTTGTCGAGACTAGAGAGATCACGCTCGAGCCGGACATCGAGTACGACGAGCAGCACGACAAGCATTTCAACCCGCAGATCGTAGGCTGGAAAGCGCCGTTTCGATGCAACGACTTCTCCGGTGAACTAGTTGTCCACTGCCAGCAGCGTTTCCTGCAGATGGAGATAAAACCAAAATCCAGTTGATGCCGGCAACCCTGGGCCTGCCACTCTCCCAGGGATGCACCATCAGCAAGCATCCCGACCGGTGGAAAGTTTTCGGTCAGCGGTAGGATGCTCGACGGCCCATTTTGAGCCCACCATCCGGCACCTTTTGCCACGCCCAGGTTCCGGTGCCGTGCTGTCCGGTGCCGGAATGCGCAGGCTGTTAACACTCAGCCGTCACGACTGTTAAGTCACAAATCGCAATATTCTGTCTTAACGTGGACATACGCCCAGCTGCGAAGTTCATGATCGGGCGCACGGAGATCTCCGCTCGACATCATCTGCACGCGATCAGGTTTACCCTGATTGGGCACGCCCGAGGAGTCGTTGCTGTGAGCCGTTAGCCTGGTACCATAGCATCATGACCACGATACGCTCCAACCGCCTGGCACGAATACGATGAGCGCCGACACCTGATTGTGGTCGGCGCTCCTCATCCGTATCCGAGAGCCCTTTTGTGTGTGGAGCATGGCATGTACCTGGACACCAATTCCGTCGCCGGGCAGGTGACGCTGCCCGCATCGCCGCTGTCCGGCCTGCCACTCCACTGGAGTATGGTGCTGGCCGAGGCCGCAACGGCGCTGGACTGGTCGCCTGATCCGATAGCCTCTGAGCTGTCGCTGGCGGATCTCTGCGCGCTCGCCCGCGACTGGTGACTGCCGGCGCCCCGACGGGTCGCGCTTGAGAGCCGCACACTGGCTACCGGGACCCGATCTGGATCGCCATCAGTTATCGCGAAGCTTTTCCTTAATCCTCTCCAATCACTTAGCCCGACCGCCAGCGCGGTCCGGAGGCTTGCATGTGCCCTGATCATCTCCGGCCGCTAGCCGGCACTCCAGCCCTCACCGTCGGGCGCCCCCGGCCCTGGTACTTCCATGCCGGCCATCGCGCCGATCTCTGCGCGGTCCTGGCCGAGTTGACCACTGGCGCCAACGTGCGGGCAAGGAAACTGGTCGCTGCGGCCGCGCGCGACCATGACAGCACCGGCTGTTGGCAGCTTGCCCTCGAACTGGCAGCAACCTGCGGCAAAGGCTGTGCAGAAATAATCACTGAACATGTAGCGCCGGATCCAGGGACTGCTTCCACCTTCCATCACGTTCGTCCTCCTGCGCCCGGCATTCGGCTTCTGACCATGGAGCCCAGCAGTTCCAGCACAGTCTGCAGCCAGGCCAACTATCTCCCTGGGATAGTACTGTAAAAATTTGCAGTTCAGCCGCTGCCCCTGACACGAGCACTGACCATGAGAGTCGCCACCACTGCCACTAACTGTAGGAATGCCTCAAGAATGTCGTCATTTGAATACTATGTGTCGCCGACATTTTCTGGAAAAGTTCATCAGTTATTCGGCGAATCTATAGACAAGACCAAGCATCACTATCATATCAGTGGATGGTTTTGTTCATCTTGTCAGTGAATGGTGAATTATATATAAGAAACACCATCGAGTTTTCCTTCATGGTGAAAAAATTTCATTGTGGCGTTAACTACTTGTTTACGAATAGACGGCATGTTCGAGCGAACCGCCGCCGTTCTCTCTTTGATAGAGAAAACGTCGCGCACCACTCAGCACTACCCGGAAACTCTGGTTGGGAGCACTGCCATGCCTAAATTGCCTAAAATTTCGAAAAACCATTGTCCGGCACCTCCCATGGTTGACGCTGCAGTCGCCAGCCCCAACCCTGCCGAAACCATTCAGTCCGATCTGAAGATCGTCAGTGCCCTGAACGCGAAATTCCGTGATGCCGACACATGGATCACTGGCATCGGCGATACCGGCTGCCGGTGCCGCTGACGGATGTACGGAGATAGTCCAGTGACTATTGCAACCCTGCCCAAACTGTACACTGAAGAAGAAGCTGCCGCATACCTCGGCATCAAGACAGACACGCTCGCGCGTATCCGTCGCGCTGGAAAGATACCCCACATCATTACCGCAGGCCGCAGGGTCCGCTACACCGAACTCCACATCCGTCAATACCTAGAAGGCCAGTCCAGATGCCCCGTAAGCTCGGCCCTGACAGTCGAATCCTTGCCCGATACGGTGACTGGTACATCATCCGCCGTGATGGTTCGTCCTCCCTGTACCGTGCCCGCATCCGCCCCGGCACCAACACCGAAGAACGCGTTAGCCTACGCACTGGCGATATTGGGGAAGCGCAGCGACGGCTTATCGAATGGCTCGACGCCCAGTACAGGCCCGTCCAGGCCGCGCCTGCAGACGTCGCGTTAGCCTGGGTGATCGGCAACTACTACCAGGAGCATGCCAGCCGTCTCCCTAGCGCCCGTCAGGCGCAGATCGAGCTGCGGTACTGGCTGAAATGGTGGGAGGAAGCGACCGTCGCCGACATGACCGTTGATCGAGTCCAGCTGTTCATCTCGCACCTGCGAGGGCTGCGTACCAAGGCGGGCGAGCCGTTCAGCGACAGCTCCGTGTCTCGTATCCTGTCGAGCGGCCGTGCGGCGCTTCGGCGCGCATGGCTGCGAAATATGCTGGTGACCGTGCCGCACATCCCCGACGTGCAGACGGACGAAGACCGACTCCAGCGCGCGCCGAAGGGTCGGCCGCTGACCGCGGCTGAAGTCGCCCGGATACTGGACGCTATCCCGGACGAGTCCGAACACCTGTGGAGATTCTGCGTCCTGATACTGACGACGATGTGCCGGCCGGATGCCGCGCTGGAACTGTCGAGCAATCAGGTTGACCTCGCGGCCGGCATCGTCCGACTGAACCCGGACGGCCGTCGCCAGACCAAGAAGCGAAGACCGATCGTGCCAATCTGCCAGACCTTGCGTCCGTGGCTGGAGCGGTGGGGGCAGGGCCGGTACGTGACCTATACGCCGTCAGCCGCGCCGGGCGCGCCGCGGATGAAGCGGACAACGGCCGTTCATGTCGAGCCCGCGCCTGTCGCCAGCATCAAAACGGCGTGGAGAGCATTGCGGGCCCGCGTCTGGCCGGCGGACCTGTCCGGGCTGCCGGAACCGACGACTCCGGCGGAGCGGCGGGCGCGCCGCCTCAAGTGCGGTCCGCAGGGCGAGGACGTCCAGCCCTACAGCATCCGCCACACCATGGGGCGGGTGCTGCGCAGGGCCCGCGTGTCTGGAGACGAGATCGCCGTGATGCTTGGGCACAAAATCGTGACCGAAAGCGCGGTGACCGCAGTCTATAGCCCGCATGACCCGGATTACTGCCGAGCGGCGGTCGAGGCGATCGACGCGTTCTGCCTGGAGGTGTCGCGACTGCAGCGCGGACGGCGCCGACTGGTTAGCGGAGCGCCGGCGTTGCGACTGGCTTCAGATACGTAGGCAGGCTAGAGCCCTCCGATCAACGCTTGACAGTTACTTGACACTTGCCAGCCAGATGACAGAGGAGCAATGCCTAAACCCTTGAAGAGGATGGTGGGCGTGACAGGGATTGAACCTGTGACCCCTACGATGTCAACGTAGTGCTCTCCCGCTGAGCTACACGCCCATCCTAGATTTTGCGAGGCGCTTCGTGCCCCGCTGCGGTGGACGGGTGATTAGCAAACCGCAGGTCGGGTGGCAACCCCCAGATTCACGAAAACGCAAAAACTTTTGGCGCTCTATCGGGGGAGCGATGGAGCCGGTTGGCGTGTTCACTATCGCCAGATGACAGAGCGGCCTGATTCGGTTACACAAGATTGGCCATGGATCGATATGTCGACGCCGAAGCCGACCGGACCCAGGTCTTCGAGATCCTGGCGCCACCGGTCCAGACGCTGCCGCTGGTATTGGCCTCGCCGCATAGCGGCACGGCATACCCGCCAGACTTCCTGGCCTCGTCCAGGCTGGACGCCTTCTCGCTCCGCAAGTCGGAGGACAGCTTCGTCGACGAGATCTTCGAAGCGGCCCCAAGGCTCGGCGCGCCGCTGATCCGGGCCTTGTTCCCGCGAGCATTCCTCGATGCCAACCGGGAAGCCTTCGAGCTGGACCCCGACATGTTCGCCGACGCCCTGCCGCCTTATGTCAACACCCGCTCGCCGAGGGTCGCGGCGGGCCTCGGCACCATCGCCAAGATCGTCGCGAACGGGGAAGAGATCTATCGCGGCAAGCTGCGGTTCGCCGAAGCGCTCGGACGGGTCAATCGGTTCTATCACCCGTACCACGCCGCCTTGAAACGCATGGTCGACCAGACACGCCATCGTTTCGGCTACTGCCTTCTGCTCGACTGCCACTCGATGCCGTCCAGCGGAAACCCGACGGAAACGGCGGCCACGCGCTCGAAGGTCGATTTCGTGCTGGGCGACTGCTACGGCAGTTCATGTTCGCCCGTCGTGATGGAGACGGCGGAGCGGGTGCTGCGTCAGCAAGGCTACGCCGTCATCCGCAACACGCCCTATGCCGGGGGCTTCACCACCCGCCATTACGGCAGGCCACGGCTGGGCGTCCAAGCGCTCCAGATCGAGATCAACCGCGCCCTCTACATGGAAGAGCGGACGATCACGAAGAAACCCTATATCCGGGAGCTTGCCGGTCATATGGACGAACTGGTCGGCGTCCTGTCGCGCATCCGCATCCCCCTCCCGGAGTAGCCGGGCGGTCCCGGCATCGCGCCGGCCATCCGGACCGGACACATTTCCCTCTACAACCGTTGTTCAACAGAGGCTTGCATCCCGTCCATTTGAAACGGCGAGCTTGGGGGAGTGAACGACATGAAGAAACGCCGGCAGGCTCCCGCTGCCCGGATCGCGTCTCCGGACATCCTGGCGGAACGCGGGGCCGAGGATCTGAAGGCGGAGCGGTTCAAGGAAGCGGTCGAGTCGTTCCGTCAGCTCGTCAAGCGGGAACCACGGCCCGAATGGCTCGAATCCCTGGCGACCGCCTTGTCGGCCGCGGCAAGGTCCTGGCGGCCAAGGGGATGTATAAGGAAGCCGCCATGGTCTTCGACAACGCCACCGCTATCGATGGCGCGGTCCATGAACCCCTGATCTATCTGGCCTGTCTCGTCAAAGCAGGCGATACCGGCCGCGCGGCCCGGCTGTGCTCCCGGTTCCTGGACGAGGACGTGAAGGGAGTGACCTCCGAAGCGCTTCCCCGGATCGCGGATCTGTCGGCGGCCCTGTGGCTGTCGGGCGATCACCCGCCGCCGGCCTCGTCCCTGGCGAAGGTCCACGACGCCGCCGAAAAGGCATTGGCCGCATGGTCCGGCGGAGCGGATGCGGAGGAGGTCGACGCACTGCTGGCCGCCATTCCGCTGCGGTCGCCCTTCAAACCGCTGCGCCTCGTCCTCAAGAGCTTGACCGGCACGGAGGACCCGGAGCGGCGGCGGAAGCTGCTGGACATGATTCCACCCGACTCGGCTTTCGAATCGCTCGCCCATGCCGCCGGCCTCGCGATCGGTGGCGACCTGAAGATCAACGTCTTTCAGGGTGAAAGCCGGGACGCGCAGGAAAACATCCAGATCGGCGAGTTCCGGGTGGTCGGACTCAGCCGGAGCCCGCCGGGGAACGAGATCGTCGTCGATCTGGCGCTCGACCGCGACGGCATCCTCCAGGTCACCGCCAGGGAGAAGAGGACCGGGCTTCAGCAGCGGATCGTGATCGATCAGGCGATCGCCCGCCTGGGTGAAGCGGGCATGGCCGAGGCCCGTGAGCGGGTCGGCAGCCTGTTCGGTCCGGCAAAGGGCAACGGCGCCGGATCGGGGACCGGCGATGGGGTGCCGCTCAACGTTGCGGAATTGCTCGCCAGGGCGGAGGCGAAACTGGACGACGCCGGCGAGGAAGATCGCGCCGAGCTGATCGACCTGATCGAAGCGATCCGCGATGCCCGCAAGGCCTGCGACAGCGCCCGGCTGACTGCGTCGTGCGAGCAGTTGAGCGACCTGATCTTCTACCTGGAGACTTGAGCGATGGAACGCTGCCCGATCTGCCGGGCAACCCTGAACGGCGCCGAGACCTGCCGCCGCTGCCGGGCCGAACTGGGGTCGGTCCTGAGGACCGAGCGCATGGCGGAAGAATTGCGGATAACGGCGATGCACCGGCTCGTGTCCGGCGACCACGAAACCGCCGGCCGCCTGCTGAGGCGCTCGCTGCTGCTCCATCGCACCCCGGAGACTTTGAGCCTTCAGAGGCTGCTCGGACAGTAGCCCGTCTTCCTGCCGGCTGAGCCATGCCGGTCCAGACCGGTGCAAACCGGAAATTCAGACAAAAAAAGGGGCCGCGGAAAACCGCGGCCCGAGTCTAGGGAGGAAACGCCCAAGAAGTGCGTTACAGGATCAACCGCATCGGAGACACCATCGATCCCGCACTGCACAATATGACGGTGACCCGTTTGGAAATCAAGAGAAAAAAGAATCTCCCATTCCAGCAAGCAGTTAGCGATTAGGCCGAATCTGAAACTATCAGCAACACGAACCAGTTATGTTGCACTGCAACAGCATTTGAGGAGGGGTGTAGGCGGCTCGAAAGCCGTTCCCGGTACGGAAAACCGGGTCTTTGGGGCGGCTGACGAGAACCCTTCGCGGGGCTGCCCAATATCAGCGATGCGCGAAGCAAAGGTATGACCACTTTGCCCTGTCTCAAGGGTGCGGTGCAGAAAAATTCGTCGTTTGTGGTGCGGCAGGACGCCTCAGCGGCCGGAGTCCGATCATTGCCTGAGCACTTTCTTGGGTATCGCGGCGGTCCACCCTGCCTTTTCATGCGTTTAGGCTGTGCGGACGGATCAGGTGGGCAGTTCGCCCCTTCCTGATCCGTCCTGTCAGGTTCGATCAGCACAGGCTTCAGCATGACCACCAACGCCTCTCCCCCCGCGACCGATCTGCCAGCGACCGATTTGCCGCAGCCGTCGCCGGATTGGGCGCTGTTCCTCGACTTCGACGGCACGCTGGTGGAAATCGCCGATCAGCCCGATGGCGTGGAGGTCGCAACCGAACTGCCGGGCCTGTTGAACCGGCTGCACAAGGCGCTGGGTGGTGCCGTGGCTCTGGTCAGCGGACGCGGCCTTGACGATATCGACGGGATGCTGGGAGCGCCCGGACTGGCCGCCGCCGGTCAGCACGGGCTGGAGCGGCGCGACTCGGAAGGCCGGCGCATTACCGCGACGATCGACCGCACCACCCTCGACGAGATCGTCGCGAGCCTCAAGCCATTCGTCGCGGCCCATCCCGGCACCAGGCTGGAGCCGAAAGGAATGACCGTCGCTCTCCATTACCGCAACGCACCCCAAGCGGAGGGCGACGCCCGCGCCATCGTCGCCGGACTGATGGAGCGTCACGGCTCCGGCTTCCACGTCCAGGAAGGCAAGATGGTGCTGGAAGTGAAGCCGAAGGGCTCCACCAAGGGGACCGTCGTCGAGCAGTTCCTGACCGAACCGCCGTTCGCCGGCCGTACGCCCGTCTTCATCGGCGACGACGTGACCGACGAGGACGGCTTCCGCGCCGTCAACCGGCATGGCGGGATCTCGATCCAGGTGGGGACCCGACTGCCGACGGAGGCCACCTGCCGCATCGCCTCGGTGACCGAGCTTCACCGCTGGCTGGCCCGAATGGCGGAAAGCCTAGACGGGACTGCGGGTACCTGACGCAATGGCCGACCTCAATCTTGCCCTGATCGGCAATGGCAGTCTCACCGCCCTGCTCGACCGGCACGCGCGCATCGTCTGGGCCTGCCTGCCCCGCCCGGACGGCGACCCGGTCTTTTGCAGCCTCCTGAACGGTAGCGAAGGCCATGCCCAGCCGGTAGCCGGCTTCTTCGAAATCGAACTGCTGGGCTGCGCCGGAGCAGACCAGCGTTACCTGCCGAATTCAGCCGTCGTCGAAACGATCCTTCACGACGGCAACGGTTCCGCTATCGAAATCATCGATTTCGCGCCGCGCCACCGCCATCACGGACGCTCGTACCGGCCGACCACGATCATCCGCCAGATCCGCAGCCTGCGCGGCACGCCGCGCATCATTATCCGCGCCCGCCCCACCTTCGACTATGGCTCCGTGACGCCGACGATCACGCGCGGCAGCAACCATATCCGCTACGTCTCCCCCGACAAGGTGCTGAGGCTGACGACCGACGCTCCGATCGCCTATGTGCTGGACGAGACCCCGTTCGTCCTGGATGATCCGGTGACGCTGCTGCTCGGCCCGGACGAACCGCTGCGCGCTCCGGTCGGCGAGAGCGGCCGGGCATTGCTCGACCTGACGCGCGACTACTGGCGGGAATTCTCGCGCTCGCTGGCGCTGCCGTTCGAGTGGCAGGAAGCCGTCATCCGCGCCGCCATCACCCTGAAAATGTGTACCTTCGAGGAGACGGGGGCCGTGATCGCGGCGGTCACCACCTCGATCCCCGAAGCGCCGGGCACGGCCCGCAACTGGGACTACCGGTTCTGCTGGGTGCGTGACGCCTATTTCGTGATCCAGGCGCTCAACAGCCTGGGCGCCACGACGACGATGGAAGACTATCTCCACTACATCACCAACATCGTGGCCGGCGCCGGCAAGGGAACGCTTCAGCCGGTCTACGGCATCGCCCAGGAAATGAAGCTGGTCGAGCGCGCCGCCCCCAGCTTGACCGGCTACCGGGGCATGGGACCGGTCCGGATCGGCAACGAGGCCTATGCCCAGGTGCAGAACGACAGCTACGGCGCCGTGGTGCTGGCGTCGGCCCAGGCCTTCTTCGACCAGCGGCTGGTCCGCCCAGGCGGGGCCGACCTGTTCCACCGGCTGGAGCGGCTGGGCGAGCAGGCGATCCTGCTCTACGACAAGCCCGACGCCGGCCTGTGGGAGCTGCGCACGACCGAACACGTCCACACCTTCTCGTCCGTGATGTGCTGGGCCGCCTGCGACCGGCTCGCCCGCATCTCGGCCCAGCTCCGCCTGGACGAGCGGGCGGAGTACTGGAGCGGCCACGCCGACAGGATCAGGGCGACCGTGCTGGAGCGCGCCTGGAACCCCGAACTCAACAGCTTCGTCGACGCCTATCGCGGCGACGGGCATCCCGGAGACGAGCCGGTCGGCAAGATCGACGCCAGCCTGCTGCTGATGCACGAGCTGCGCTTCATCAAGGCGCACGATCCCCGGTTCCTCGGCACGCTGGCCGCGATCGAGAAGACGCTGAAACGCGGCACCATGCTGTACCGCTACGTCCACAAGGACGACTTCGGCTATCCCGAGACCGCCTTCACGATCTGCACCTTCTGGTACATCGACGCGCTGGCCGCGATCGGACGGAAGGACGAGGCGCGTTCGCTGTTCGAGCGGATGCTGACATACCGGAACCATGTCGGGCTGCTGTCCGAAGACATCGACCCGGCCACCGGCGAGCTTTGGGGCAACTTCCCCCAGACCTACTCGATGGTCGGACTGATCAACTCGGCCATGAGGCTGAGCATACCGTGGGAGGAAGCGTTTTGAGCAGACTGGTCGTTGTGTCGAACCGGGTCGCGCCGATCGACGAGGGCAAGCAATCGGCCGGCGGCCTTGCGGTCGCCGTGCTGGCGGCCCTCAAGAAGACCGGCGGGATCTGGTTCGGCTGGAGCGGCGAAGTCGTCGCGGCGCCGCCATCGGCGCCCAGCCTGACCCCCGTGGGCAAGCTGACTTATGCGACGCTGGATCTGGCCAAGCGGGACTACGAGGAATATTACAACGGCTACGCCAATTCGACATTGTGGCCGCTGTTCCATTTCCGGCTTGGGCTGACCAACTTCAACCGGCGCAACTATGCCGGGTACCAGCGGGTAAACGCCCTGTTCGCGTCCAAGCTGGCGCCGCTGCTGAAGCCCGACGACATGGTGTGGGTCCACGACTACCACCTGATTCCATTCGGCGAGCAATTGCGGCTGATCGGGATGGAGCACCGCATGGGCTTCTTCCTGCACACGCCCTTCCCCGCCCCGGAACTGCTGGTGGCCCTGCCCAACCACGCGGATATCGTGCGGGCGCTGTGCGCCTATGACGTGGTCGGCTTCCACACCGCGACCGACCTGCGCTGCTTCATCAACTACATCCGGTTCGAGGTGCGCGGCACCGTGACCGAGCGGCCCGACGGCGAGGGCTATTTCATCAACGCCTTCGGCCGCAAGCTGGTCGCCCGCGCCTTCCCGATCAGCATCGACACGGAACCGCTGGTGACGCTCGCCAAACAGGCGGCGCATACCCGGCAGACCGAGCGTCTGCGGGAGAGTCTGGTCGGCCGCGACCTGATCATCGGCGTGGACCGCCTCGACTATTCCAAGGGTCTGCCGCAGCGCTTCGAGTCGTTCCACTGCCTGCTGGAGAACTACCCGGCCAACCGGGGCCATGTCTCCTTCCTCCAGATAGCGCCGCCGTCCCGCTCCGACGTGCCGGAATACATCGCGATCCGGAAGGAGCTGGAGACGCTGAGCGGCCACATCAACGGCCGCTTCGCGGAGTTCGACTGGGTGCCGATCCGCTACCTCAACAAGAGCTTCACCCGCCGGTCGCTGGCGGGTTTCTTCCGAGTCAGCGCTGTCGGGCTGGTGACCCCCTTGCGCGACGGCATGAACCTCGTCGCCAAGGAATACGTCGCGTGCCAGGACCCGGAGGACCCCGGTGTGCTGGTGCTGTCCCGCTTCGCGGGGGCTGCGGAGGAACTGGGCGACGCCCTGATCGTCAATCCTTACGATATCGAATCGGTGGCCGATGCGCTTCAGCGTGCCCTGACGATGCCGCTGGAGGAGCGCAAGGCGCGCTACAATTCCATGATGGAAGTCCTTCGGCGGAACGATATCTCGGTATGGCGAGAGAATTTCGTGACCGCGCTGACCGGAGCGCCGTACGATAGCTGAGAGCCAGTCAAGAGACCTCGAAAGATCTAGGGAAGGAGTGGCAGCATGACCGGAACACGCTCCCTCGTAGCGGATATCGGCGCCACCAACGCCCGGTTCGGGCTGCTCGACGCGTCGGGCAGCCTGCTCCATACCCAGACCCTGCCCTGCACCGGCCACAAGACGCTGGAAGACGCGGCGCGGGCCTATCTGGATGCGGCTCACCCGGACGCGCATCCGGTGGAAGGCGCCATCGCCATCGCCGGGCCGGTCACCGGCGACCTGCTGACGATGACCAACCACCCCTGGACCTTCTCGGTCAAGGGGACGCGCGATGCGCTGGGGCTGGACCGACTGGTGGTCGTCAACGACTTCACCGCCGCCGCCATGGCTATCCCGCTTCTGACCGAAGCCGACCGACTCAAGGTCGGCGACGGCGAGGCGGTCGCGGGCGAAGTGATCGGCGTGATCGGCCCCGGTACCGGGCTGGGCGTCTCGGGGCTGGTCCACGGTCCCGCCGGCTGGACGGCGCTTGCCGGCGAAGGCGGGCACACCACCATGGGGGCGGTGGACGACCGCGAGAGCGCGGTACTCGCCCATCTCCGCCAGCGGTTCAGCCACGTCTCCGCCGAACGGGTGATCTCCGGCCAGGGCTTGGTGAACCTGTACGGCGCGCTGACCGTGCTGGAGGGCCGCGAGCCCGATCCTCTCACCCCGGCGGACGTCGCAAAGCACGGGCTGGACGACAGCGATCCCGCCTGCGCCGAGGCGCTGGGGATGTTCTGCGCCATGCTCGGCACGGTGGCCGGCAACCTCGCCCTGACGCTGGGTGCGCGCGGCGGGGTCTACATCGCCGGCGGCATCGTGCCCCGGCTGGGCGACTTCTTCGCCCGCTCCGCCTTCCGCGAGCGTTTCGTGGAGAAGGGGCGGCTGCGCGACTATCTCGGCCCGATCCCGACCTATGTCGTGACTCACGAGTTGCCGGCCTTCCTGGGCCTCAAGGCGGTGCTGGACCAGGAGTGAGCCGCCGGCCTACTCCCGCAGATCCTTGACCACCGCGAGCACGACGCCGAACCGTTGCACCTCCGCAACGACTTGGCCGAACATGGTGAAATTGCAGCCGGCCTGGGTCCACGATACCAGGAAGTCGGCTTTCTCCGGCTCACCGACCAGTTGGAACTGGTCGGGCAGGAAATACATCACGGAGGTCGGGTGACCGCAGACGAAGACCTTGACGGGATCGGGGCCTAGCCGGCCGCCACGCTCGTTCGCCACGTATTCGTGCAGTTCGTCGGCCGCCCGGTGAAGGGCCGCACCCCAGTAATCCAGCTCGTAGTGCCACTCGGCCCCGGCGATGCCGCCGATCAGGCGGTTGTAGTAGATGTACTCGTACGGATGCAGCACCGCCATGACCCAGAACTGCGCCACGACGGCGGCGGTGAAGGGCAGCGCCAGCAGCCGGGCGCGGAGCCTGGACCGGTTGTCGGCAACGGCCGCCCAAAGCCGGTCGAAGCCGATCGCCGCCAGTACCGCCATCGCCGGCAGCACGAACAGGAAATGCCTGAAGCCGTTATAGATCACAGGATGGGTGATCAGCACGTAGACGACCGGGAAAAGCGCCGCCAAGGCCACCAACGCCACCTGGACCCGGCGGACCCGATCGACTATCAGGGGAGGCCGCATCACGGCGCGGACACCGAACCAGCCGGCCAGCCCCAGCCCGGCCAGCACCAGTTCCGGCAATTGCAGCGCCAGCATGGTCGGCAGATACGTGACCGGCAGGTCGTCGGCGGAAATCCAGCGGCCGCCATAGAGCACTTCGTTCGGCCAAGGGAAAGCCGAGAACTCCAGGAAAGCGCGGACCGGGTTCAGCAGATCGATATGCGCCCAGGGCCAGATCAGGACCATCACCGCCCAAGCGACCGGCAGGGCCGGCAGCAATCGCAGCGCCACGGTCAGCGCCTGCCGCGCCATACCGCCCAAGTCCCTGCGGTCGTCCGCCATGCTCCACAGCCAGCCCAGCACCGCCAGCCCCAGGAAGAAGACCGCGAGCACGCCGCCGATACGGGTGCCGAGCGTCAGTCCCAGGACGGCGCCGTACCCTGCCACCAACCCCCAGCGCGGGCGCGGCAACTGGCCGATGATGCGGGCGGACAGGTGGACGCACCAGATCATTCCGCAGGCGAAAGGAACGTCCTTGGGGTTCGAGAACATATGGCCGTAAAAGGCCGGCAGCAGCGCCAGCAGCAGCACAGCGAAGAACCCGGTCCGCTCGCCGCCCAGCAGGCGGGCCAGCCGCCACGCCCCCGTCATGCCGAGCAGGCCGATCAATCCGCCCAGCAGATGGCGCGTCTCGTAGGGACCGTAGGGCGACACCCGCTCCAGCAGCGCCCCGGCCATGTCGAAGCCGCCGCCGTAGAGATACAGGTTGTCGAAGCTGAAGGCCGACAGGTCTTTCAGACCGGATGCGTAATAGTTCAGCAGCAGCAGCCCATACTGCCGCTGCACCTCCTCGTCCCAGATGATGCCGTATTCCGGGAACGACAGGACGATCAGGACGCCGATCGAGAGCAGCAATCCAAGGGAGAGATCGTAGAACAGGCTGTGAGGAAGGACTCCTGCAACCAGCCTTCCCAGGCCGGCATCGGAGTATCTCGGGTCGATCACGGTCATGCGCGGATAGTCCGTCAGGCCTCGTTGCGCCACGCGACGGTTTGATCCGTCCCGCGCCGCATGTTGACCGGAGTGGCCGTCGGAGCCGACGCCCCATGGACGGAGCGCACGATGAACAGCGGACGTCCCTTCACCTCATCGAACACCCGGCCCAGATAATCGCCGATGATGCCGAGCGTCAGCAATTGGACGCCGCCCAGGAAGAGCACCGTGACGATGATCGACTCGTAGCCGGGGACATCGATGCCGTAGACGGCGGTCCGCATCAGGCGGATGACGATGTAGCAGAAGGCCAGCGCCGACACGGCGCCGCCGATCAGGCTCCAGACCCGCAGCGGAAAGGTCGAAAACGCGGTCAGCCCGACCAGCGAGAAGCGCAGCAGCTTGAAGAAGCCCCACTTGGTATCGCCGCTCGCCCGTTCGCCCTGGACATAGGGAATGGTCGTCTGGCGGAACCCGACCCAGGCGAAGATGCCCTTCATGAAGCGGGTACGTTCCGGCATGCGGTTGATGACATCCACGACGATCCGGTCGAGCAGCCGGAAGTCGCCGGCCTCGCGCGGCAGCGGCACTTCGGACATGCGGTCGAACAGCCAGTAGAAAATCTTGGCGCCAAGCCGGTTGCCGGTCGACTGTCCCGTCCGGGCCTGCCGGATCGCGATCACGACGTCGAAGCCTTCGCGCCATCTGGCGACAAGGTCGGGCAGCAGTTCCGGCGGATGCTGAAGGTCCGCATCCATCGGGATCACGGCGTCGCCCTCGGCCGTAGAGAGGCCGGCGGACAGCGCCGCCTCCTTGCCGAAGTTGCGCGACAGATCGACTACCCGCACGCGCGGCTCCCGCGCATGGACCGCCACCAGCTTGTCCAGGGTGTCGTCGCTGCTGCCATCGTTGACGCAAACGACTTCCCAGTCCATCGGCAGGGTGTCGAGCACCGGGAACAGCCGGGCGAACAGCGGCTCGATATTGGCGGACTCGTTATAGCAGGGAATCACGACCGACAGCAGCTTGCGGGCTCCGCGGTCCGGCTGGGCCGGACGCGGTTCGAACTGTGCTACCACCGACGACACTGTGTCCTGAGACGACATGTTCTCGAATGCCCCTCGGGCAGGCCGCCTTCGACCGGGCGGAATCCGTGCCACAAGTTGGTTACAGTAATACCGATGGGTTCTATAACACGGAAAAACATCCCAAAGCCATACGGCTGATTGATAGATTTAGTCGAAACTAATATCTTCAGGTTACCCTGATTAAGCCATCGATTTGCCTTTTTCTTCCTGGTGAATCGCATTCGTGTCGATTGCTGCATTGCCGTTGTCGGCATATACGGCAGTGTGTGCCGGTACTGACCGGATAATGCGCGCGGGATTGCCGCCTACCACGTACCCGCTCTCCACCGGCGCCGTCACGACCGCTCCGGACGCGACGATGCAGCGGTCCCCGACATCGGCCATGACGATGGCGCCTTCCCCGATCCAGGTATCCCGCCCGATCGTCACCAGTGCCGCACGGTCCCGGCTGAACGGGATCAGACTGCCGTCGGGTCCATGGGCATGCTGGTTCCTGCCGCTCAGGATGCTGACGCGGGTCGCGATCAGCGATCCCTCGCCGATGACCGCGTCGCCGATCACCGACAGCGGCCCGATATAGACGCGGGCGTCGATGCGGGCGTGACGGCTGGAAAACCAGCTCAGGAAGCCGATCTCGCAGTCGGGCGCACAGGCATCCAGCGTCAGCCGCCCGAACGCCCGCCGCAGCCAGTTGCCGGGCAGTCCCGGAACCAGGGAAAATGCCTGCCCGAACAAGACGAACAGGTCGCCCCGCTCGCTGAAGCGCGCCTCCACCCGGCAAAGACCGGCCGGCGCCGCCGCGATCAACAGGCAAACGGCGTCGGCTGAGGCCTTGATCAAGGCCTTGGGAGTGAAGGAACCTGCCATACCGGGTGTTGGAGCATGGAGCGGGCACCGGGGCAATGGACCAAAACGGGTAGCCGTAAAGCTTAACCGGCGACGCGCTTGCATTCCACGGCATCTCACGATACGCCGGAAAGAAGGATGAAGGGAGAGACCCAGGCATGGCGGCGGGTACGAAATTCGACTTCCATTTCGATGAGGCGCTGCGCAAGCGCGGTGTTACCGGCGCCTATTCCCTGCTGCT
>DASQKT010000050.1:0-2507 GCA_035630415.1 Skermanella sp. | reverse complement strand
AGCGTCCATCCCTGCGGCTCAGGAGCACGCCATCGGCGCCGGAGATCACGTGCAGCACGCGTTCCCGCACAGGCGGCGCTGCCCCTTGTTCGAACCAATGGTCGAAGTCGGCGCGGTTTTCCGCGACCAGCTTTTCCGCTCTGATGGCGGCGGCTCCATCGTTGACGTCGATCCATGCCGCCTGATGGTGGAAGGCCCGTACCTTGAGGCCCCGCCCTGCGACCAGACGGTACAAGTCGCTCAAGCCCACCGGCTGCTGTCCCTGCTCGGCGAGAAGGGCAAGCGCCGGCGCTCCCAGGACCGACACGCCGCTGGAAATCAGGAAGTTCTTGTCCGGCTTTTCCCAATAGCCGGTAACCTGATCCCCGTCGGTGCGGACTTCGCCGAACGACATCCTGAAAGGTTCTTCGTGGACGGCCAGCGTCAGGGCGGCTCCGCCCTGGTCGTGGTCGCGCAGCAGGGCACGCAGATCCAGCGTGGTGAGATTGTCGGCGAAGACCACCAGCAGGTTCCTGGCCTTGCCGTGCAGGTCGCCGCAGCCGCCGATATTGCCGCGCGGGATCGTTTCCTCATGGATTTCCAGGCGGGCGCCAGCGGCACGGATCAGCCTGACCGCACGGGAATATACCCATTCCTTCAGTTCCGGCTCGCCCTGCGCCGGAATGACGACGTGAATGTCTTCGATGCGAGAGCGTATCAGCGCCTGAAGATTGCGCTCCAGCAGGGGCACGCCTGCCACTGAAACCAGAGGCTTTATGGTCGGTCCATTGGACCTCCTCATACGCTCGCTGCGGCCGCCGGCCATCACTAAGGCAGTTGTCATATCGATCAACGTTAATTCTTGTTCTTGCTTCGGATTATTCATGCCATGAATCGCGAGACAATCGCCCTGTCGTGCGTAGTCAAGATCAAAAGGTTAAGATCCTCACGTACCACTTAGACGGGCCTACCCCCTATGTGAACAGTTATGAGCTGAAGGCGGATCGTTATAATAATCGTTCGTATTGCGTCGTGAATGAAAAAAGAAATCGGCATCGATATAGCTTTACAAGTCGCCGATGCCTGCGGGGAGACGGCCATGGATGTTTTAGAGAGAGCCAGGGGACAGGATGTCGTCGTGACGCCCGACCCCGCCGGCCGGTGTTTTCTTTGTGGCGGCCGATCGGACCGCGCGCTCTGGCATGAAAACGGCTACTCCGCCATGCAGTGCGATTGCGGCGTGCTTTACGCTTCCCCGACCCCCGCCCTGGACGCCGTCGATCCAACGGAAGATCCCCATCTCGCCAGTTTCTACGACATGCCCGCCGCGATGAAGGTCGATTGGCTTCACCGCCACAAGCCGGGCGGACGGCTGGTGGAGGTCGGATGCGGCGACGGTTATTTCCTGTCGGCGGCGCGGGCGCGCGGATACGACGTTGCCGCCATCGAAGCCCATGCCGGGAGGACCGCCAGCGTCCGGGAAAAGTTCGGGATCGAGGTGGAGCACGCCTTCATCGAGGAAACGCAGTGGCCGGAGAACTCCTGCGATGTCGTCTTCCACTGCGACCTGCTGAGCCATTTCCCCGACCCGCTGCTTGCCCTGCGGCGGATGCGCGGGCTGCTGCGCCCCGACGGCGTCATGTATTTCGAAGTGGGGATCGTCGCCGATCTGGCGCCCTTCTGGTACCGGCTGATGGCGACGATCCAGATGCCGGCGCACCGCTGGCTCTATACGGAACCGGCCTTGGAAATGCTGCTCGACCGCGCCGGGTTCAGAATCGAGCGTGTCCGCCGCTTCGGCCTTGCGCCTGCCTATCTGGTTTCGCGCTTTGGGCGTCTGATCGGATACGGCGGCGGCGCCACGACGCCGGCCGATCAGGTCAAGACCCGCAAGCCCCGTCCGGAAAGCGCCCTGCGGGCCAGGGTCTATTCCTTCCTGAGATACCGGGTGGGGCCGTTCGCCGCCGGTATCGGACCGCAGACGATCCTGGTCATCGCAAGGCCGAAGTGACCCGATGAGCACGTCTGATTCTAACATCGAGGGCGGCCCCTTGGTCGTGACGGGGGCCGGAGGGTTCATCGGCGGCTGGGTGCTGCACCGGCTGAGGTCGAGGGATGTCCGGGTCCGAGCGCTGGTCGGGCCACCCGGCACGCCTGTTCCGAGGCTGCCGGGGGTCGATACTGCCGTCGCGGCAGGGATCGACGATCTCGACGCACTGGCCGACCTGATGGCCGGCGCCCACGCCGTCATCCACATGGCCGGTCCGCCGTCGGTCGCGGCGTCGTTCGACAGCCCGGCGAGCTATTCGCGCGACCATGTCGCGGGAACCGCGACGGTCCTGAAGGCGATGGAGCTGACGGGGGTGAAGCGGCTGGTCCACGTCTCCTCCGCCGAGGTCTACGGCGTTCCCCTCAGCAATCCGGTTCCGGAAGATCACCCCAACCGGCCCCGCTCACCCTATGGCGCCGCCAAGCTTGGCGCCGAGGCCTTCGTCAACGCCTGCGCGCCGGCCTATGGGATCGACGCG
>DASQKT010000049.1:0-6925 GCA_035630415.1 Skermanella sp. | reverse complement strand
CGGAAAACGTGCTGGTGACCAGCGGCGCGCAGAACGGCATGGCCATTTCCATCTCGACCGTGGCGCGTCCGGGCGACCTGATCCTGACGGAGCGGCTGACCTATTTCGGCATGAAGGCTCTGACCTCAACCTTGGGGCTGCGGCTGGAAGGTGTCGCGATGGACGAGGACGGGTTGCTGCCGGACGCCTTCGAGGCGGCCTGCCGCCAGTCCGCCCCGCGTGCCCTCTACACCGTGCCGACGCTGCACAACCCGACGACGGCGGTGATGCCGCTGGAGCGGCGGCAACGCATCATCGAGATCGCCCGGCAATATGATGTCACGATCATCGAGGACGACGTCTTCGGCTTCCTGATGCCGGATGCGCCGCCGCCGATGCAGACGCTGGCGCCGGATATCACGCTGCATATCAGCAGCATGTCCAAGAGCATCGCGCCGGGCCTGCGGATTGGCTATCTGGTCGCGCCGTCGCGCCTGATGCCCCGGCTGGAAGGCACGATGCGGGCGCTCAACTACGCGGTGCCGCCGCTGATGAGCGAGCTGGCGAGCCGCTGGATCGAGGACGGCAGCGCCGACCGCTTCGCCGAGGCGCAACGCCGCGAGTGCCGGATCAGGCATGCCATGGCGCAGGACATCCTGCGCGACTGCCCGGTGATCGCGGTGCCGTCGGTCGGCCAGCATCTCTGGCTGAAGTTGCAGGAGCCGTGGCGGCGGGAGGACTTCGTTTCGGAAACGCGCCAACGCGGCATCATGCTGACCGGCGCAGATGTCTTCATGGTCGGGCGGGGTGCTGCACCCCACGCCGTCCGCGTCGGCCTGTCGATGCCGCAGCGGCGCGACGATGTTCGCCATGGGCTGGAGGTCATCGCCGAGTTGCTGATGAACCCGGTCGGCGCGTCCTTGTCGGTGGTTTAGAACCCGTCGTCTACCGTCCAGGCATGGTTCAGCGGGCCATGGCCCTTGCCGTAGCCGGGAGCCTGCCGGATCGCCTGATCGACGTAGTTCCGCGCCCGCGTCACCGCTTCGGGCAGGGTCAGCCGTTGCGCCAGACCGGTTGCGATGGCGGAGGCCAGCGTGCAGCCGGTGCCGTGGGTGTGGACCGTGTCGATCCTGCGGGAGGTGAAGACCTCCTCCCCGTCGTTGGTGACCAGGATATCGGTGACGGTCTCGCCTTCCATATGCCCGCCCTTGATCAGCACGGCCTGGGGGCCGTAGCTGAGGATCAGGTTGGCGGCATGGCGCATGTCGTTGATGTCGAGGATCTCCATCCCGCTCAGCACCTGGGCTTCCGGGATGTTGGGCGTCAGGACCTCCGCCAGCGGCAGCAGCCGGCGCTGAAGGGCTTGGCCGGCGTCGGGGTCGAGCAGCGAGGCTCCCCCCTTGGCAACCATGACGGGATCGACCACCAGCGGGATGTCGGTCCCCAGTTCCTCGATCACGTCGGCAACAGTGTTGATGACCTCGGCGCTGTGGAGCATGCCTGTCTTGATCGCGTCGGCGCCGATGTCTTCCAGCACCAGCCGCATCTGCTGGGCGATGAACTCGACCGGCACCGCATGGATGCCGAACACGCCCAGCGTGTTCTGGGCGGTCAGGGCCGTGATCGCCGTCGCGGCATATCCCGTGAGTGCAGTGACAGTCTTGATGTCACCCTGGATACCGGCGCCGCCTCCGCTGTCGGAGCCGGCGACGATCAAGACCCTTCCCTTCATTCCGCCGCTTCCTGTTCCCGTGCAGCCGCCTGCTGAATGCTGTTTACGATATCCCCCACGACTGCATTAACCAAGGACTCATCGTCGCCCTCAGCCATGACGCGGATGACCGGCTCGGTCCCGGACTTGCGGATCAGCAGGCGTCCGATGCCGTCAAGACGGGCTGCGCCGTCGCGGATGGCTTCCTTGACGAGGTCGTCATCGAGCGGAGCGCCGCCAGCGAACCGAACGTTCTTGAGCAATTGCGGCAGCGGGTCGAAGACGCGGCAGACTTCGCTGACCCGGCGTCCGCTCTCCTGAATCACCGCCAGCACCTGCAAGGCGGCGACAAGGCCGTCGCCGGTCGTGCCGTAGTCGCTCAGCACGATATGGCCGGACTGCTCGCCGCCGACGTTGAAGCCGTGCTCGCGCATGTGTTCGACCACGTAGCGGTCTCCCACCGGCGTCCGGACGAGGTCGAGGCCGATGCCCTTCAGGTAGCGCTCAAGTCCCAGGTTGGACATGACGGTGGCGACGACGCCGTTGCCCTTCAGCCGGCCCGTTTCGCACCATGAGCGGCCGACCATGCCCATGAGCTGGTCGCCATCGACCTGCCGGCCCTTCTCGTCCACCAGGATCAGCCGGTCGGCATCGCCGTCCAGCGCGATGCCGAGATCGGCGCCATTGGCGAGCACCTCGCTCTGGAGCATCGCGGGAGCCGTGGCGCCGCAGCCTCGGTTGATGTTGATGCCGTCGGGCTTGACGCCGACCGCGACGACTTCGGCGCCCAGTTCCCACAGGACCTTGGGAGCGACCTTGTAGGCGGCGCCATGGGCACAATCGACAACGATCTTCAGCCCGTCGAGCCGCAGGCCGCGCGGGAAGGTGTTCTTGACGAACTCGATATAACGGCCGCTGGCGTCGTCCAGACGGCTGGCGCGGCCAAGGGCCGCCGGCTTGACCAGACCGGTTCCGAGGGGATCGTTCAGCCGGGCCTCGATCTCGCCCTCGACCTCGTCGGACAGCTTGTAGCCGTCGGGACCGAACAGCTTGATGCCGTTGTCCTGGAACGGGTTGTGGGAGGCCGAAATCATGATGCCGAGATCCGCGCGGAGGCTGCGGGTCAGCATGGCGACAGCCGGGGTCGGCATTGGACCTACCAGCACGACGTCCATACCCATGGAGATCAGCCCCGCCGTCAGCGCCGGCTCCAGCATGTAGCCGGATAGGCGTGTGTCCTTGCCGATCACGGCCAGATGCCGGTGATCGCCGCGATGGAACTGGATCGCCGTGGACATGGCGACCTTCAATGCGGTTTCGGCGGTCATCGGCTCGATGTTGGCGGTGCCGCGGATGCCGTCGGTACCAAACAGTTTTCGCGTCATGATTCCCCTCGAACAATCGAGGTGTTCTAGCGGAAAAACCAGCAATATGCCAACCATGGGGGCAGACGCATTCGGTCAGGTGGCGCTTTGCCCCTGGAGAGCCAGCCACAAAGCCCTGGCCTGATACGTCTCCGCGACATCGTGGACCCGGACGATCTGAGCGCCCTGCTCCAGGCTCGCGAGGGCTCCGGCCAGCGATCCGGCGAGCCGGTCCTTCGGCGGTTCCTTCCGGCTCAGGGCACCGATGAAGCCCTTGCGCGACAGGCCGATCAAGACGGGCAATCCTAAGCCGTGGAACAGCGCGGTATGGCGCAGGACATCCAGGTTGTGCGCAACCGTCTTGCCGAAGCCGATGCCCGGATCGACGCAGAGGTTCTCCGGCCGGATCCCGGCCTCCAGGCACACCGCGACCCGTTCCGCCAGATACGCGTAGACGTCGGTCGAAACGTCCACATAGTCGGGAGCCTGCTGCATCGTGCGCGGCTCCCCCTTCATATGCATCAGGACGACCGGGGCCGCCGAACGGACCGCCACCCCAAGACTCTCCGGGTCGCCGGTCAGGGCGGTGACGTCGTTGATGATGGCCGCACCCGCCTCCAGCGCCGCCGCCATGACGGCGGCGTGTCGGGTATCGATCGACACCTTGGCGCCTGTTCCGGCGAAATGACGAACCACGGGGACGACGCGCCGGATTTCCTCCTCCGGCGCTACCGGATCGGCGCCGGGGCGTGTCGATTCACCGCCGACGTCCAGGATATCGGCTCCGGCATTCAGCAGCGCCGTGCCCTGGGCGATCGCGTTGGCGTGGTCGAGGAAGTCGCCGCCGTCGCTGAAGCTGTCGGGGGTGACGTTGACGATCCCCATGATCGCCGGCTTGTCGAGGGCAAGACCGGCGAAGGGTTGCCGAGGCCTGGATAGCATCTCCAGCCACCGTGCCGCCGGTTCCCAGCCTTCAATTTCGGCCAGAGAACCGGATGCGCGGGCGATCCGCCCGTCCGGCCACCTAGTGATCACTTCCACCATCGCGAAGGCCAACGGTCCGCCGGCCAGCCAGCGGGAGGTGCCAGCCTCCACTGCGGCCGCCGCAGCGGCATGCCCCAGGATGCCCAGCGGGCGGACGAAGACCGCGCCGCCATTGCGCTCTGCCGACAAGCAAAAGCCCCGGAGTGATCCGGGGCTCGTCGCCGGCTCCATGTCGTTTGGAGCCATCGGTTCTCAGTCCTTACGTGCCCGGCTGGGGTTCCGGCTCAAGACCGCCAGAGTCCTTGCTGCCGCTGGTCGGAACCGACGCCCGGCGGCCCGGAGTCGGCTGCTTGGGGGGCGGCGGCGTGTCCTGCTTGTCGGTGCGGATGATCGCCTCACCGCGCAGCAGGGCGTTGATCTCTTCGCCCGACAAGGTCTCGTATTCAAGCAGACCCTTGCCCAGCGTATGGAGCTGGTCGAGGTTTTCGGTCAGGACCTTGCGGGCCGTCATGTATGCTTCGTCCACGATCCGACGGACTTCGGCATCGACTTGAGCGGCGGTCGCGTCGGACATGTTCTTATGCTGGGTTACCGAGTGGCCCAGGAACACCTCCTGGCTCGGCTCGCCGTAGAGCAGCGGCCCCAGCTTCTCGCTCATGCCCCACTCGGTCACCATGCGGCGCGAGATGTCGGTCGCCATCTTGATGTCCGACGAAGCGCCCGTGGTGACACGGTCGATGCCGAAAATAATCTCCTCGGCGACGCGGCCACCCATGGCAACCGCAAGGTCGGCTTCCAGCTTGGCGCGGCTGAGGGAGATACGATCGCCTTCCGGCAGACGCATCACCATGCCGAGCGCACGGCCGCGCGGGATGATGGTGGCCTTGTGGACCGGATCGCTGTCCTTCATGTGGATCGCGACGATTGCGTGGCCGCCCTCGTGGTAGGCCGTCAGCTTCTTCTCGTCCTCGGTCATGACCATGGAGCGGCGCTCCGCACCCATCATGACCTTGTCCTTGGCGTTCTCGAACTCGGCCATCCCGACAACGCGCTTGCCGGCACGGGCGGCCAGCAGAGCCGCTTCGTTGACGAGGTTGGCCAGATCGGCGCCCGAGAAGCCGGGAGTGCCACGGGCGATGATGCGGGCTTCGACGTCCGGAGCCAGCGGCACCTTCCGCATATGGACCTTGAGGATCTTTTCGCGGCCGAGCACGTCAGGGTTCGGCACCACGACCTGACGGTCGAAACGGCCGGGACGCAGCAGCGCGGGATCGAGCACGTCGGGACGGTTGGTCGCGGCGATCAGGATGACGCCTTCGTTCGCCTCGAAGCCGTCCATCTCGACCAGCAACTGGTTGAGGGTCTGTTCGCGTTCGTCGTTACCGCCGCCGAGACCGGCGCCGCGATGACGGCCGACCGCGTCGATTTCGTCGATGAAGATGATGCAGGGAGCGTTCTTCTTGCCCTGCTCGAACATGTCGCGGACACGGCTGGCGCCGACGCCGACGAACATCTCGACGAAATCGGAACCGGAGATGGTGAAGAAGGGAACGTTGGCTTCACCCGCGACGGCACGCGCCGTCAGGGTCTTACCTGTACCGGGAGGACCGACCAGCAGCACGCCCTTGGGGATCTTGCCGCCCAGGCGCTGGAACTTCTGCGGGTCCTTTAGGAACTCGACGATCTCCTCGAGCTCCTGCTTGGCCTCGTCGATGCCGGCAACGTCATCGAACGTCACTCGTCCGACCTTTTCGGTCAGCAGGCGCGCCCGCGATTTGCCGAAACCCATCGCCTTGCCGCCGCCCGACTGCATCTGGCGCATGAAGAATATCCATACGCCGATCAGGAGCAGCATCGGGAACCAGGACAGCAGCACACTGAACAACGACGGCACATTGCTGTCGTCGGGCATGGCGCTGATCCGGACGCCCCGATCGGCCAGACGATCGACCACATTGGCATCAGGCGGGGAATAGGTGCTGAACGAGCGGCCATCAGTGAAGTGGCCGCTGATTTGATTGCCCTTGATCGTCACATCCGCGACCTGGCCCCGTTCGACCTCGTTCAGGAAGTCGCTAAACGGCACGCTTGCCTGCGGACTACGGGTAGATGAACTCTGGAACAGATTGAAAAGGGCTACCAGCAGGAGCCCGATGATGATCCAGAGAGCCAGGTTTTTACCGAAATTGTTCACGGTTCACGCCTTTCGTCGGACAACCTCGGCGTCAATGAACACACGCCGGGCGCCAGCCCTCGCCACTTGATCCCCGATACTTGGGAAGTCCATCAGATTAGATAATGCCGCCCTCACTTTAAACAACTACGAATGCGAAGGCCGCAAAAGGTTCCTGCGGTCTGAACAGGGCAAGCGCCCCCTCCGGAGGCGGCAACCCTGCCGGATCGTTGGATTCATTGGGAAAACCGAATCGGGGAACGAACACCTCGCCACCCTCCGGCACGACGGCGGGAAGCGTCTGCCGGACCGGCGCCGGCAGCTTCCGATGCTCCGGACGCATCGCTTCCGGATGCAGGCCCAGGCGCACGACCGTAGCGCCTCGCGAGGACTGCGACTTTACCACGAACCTTCCATCCCACCGGATCGTTCCGCCGGGAGCGAGTTCCGCCCGTTCATCGGCGGCATCGGGCTCCCGAGCCACCAGCAGACGCCCATCGCGAAAAGGCATGATCCGGCAGCCGCCCAGGGTTCGTCCGCGCTCGATAACACCGTCCCGCAGGCTGGCATACAGGCGCTCGACAGGGTCGAGCTTCGGGCGGTAGCGGGAACCTCCGACCACCGCGAGACAGCGCGAGAGCAGGCGCAGCGCCGTTTCCTCCTCGGCATCGCGCAGCAGGTCGGGCCGCATCAGGACGCAGCCTTCCGGCCAGA
>DASQKT010000048.1:0-6191 GCA_035630415.1 Skermanella sp. | reverse complement strand
CTGGAGCGTATGGGTGCCGGGTGGCAGCTCGATCCGCGCCTCAGTCTGGCCGCCGCCGAAGTGAAGATGGTTCTTGTCGTTGGGAATCGGTTCGTCCAGCGGCGGCAGGTCGCGGTCGATGATCAGGTGATGGTGCCCGGTATTGTCCCGGCGGACGCCCGCCGGAGCCACCCCGAAGTTCTGAAGCCCCATCCGCACCCAAAGCTTGCCGCCGTCGATCACCGCACCGTTGGGCGGCCAGATGATGTAGGCCCTGGCGTCCTTGGGAGCCTGACCCCGCTTCGGCGGTGCGTCCGGCTGGACCGTCGCCGCCACCTGGGCCAGGGTTGCGGACGGCAAGGCAGCAACCATGAAGGCCGGCGAGCAGGCGAGGAGAAGAGCCGCAATTCGTACGATCATTTCAACCTCTCCAGCGGTGACGTCCTGTTCATTGTCGGGGAAAGCCTCGAAAAATTGAAATGCTTACCGGGTGAGGAGTCTTCTGGATAAGAAGGCCGCGCTCTCCTGGTTAATCAGGAAGACGGGCCTCAGGAAGACGGGCCGCTCAGTTGGCGCGGGCGAACTGGACGCGGCGGTTGTTCGGATCGAACGGATTGGAGTTCAGGGGTTCCGTCTTTCCCTTGCCCACGGCTTGGATGCGGGATTCCGGGATCTGATGCTTTTGCACCAGATAGTCCTCGACCGCCTTGGCCCGGCGCTCGGACAGCGTCATGTTGTAGGCGTCGGCGCCTCTGGCATCGGTATGACCTTCCACGACGATCGCGACGCTGGGCTCCGAATGCAGCACCGTCCCGACCGTGTCGAGATACTCATAGGCTTCGGCCGGGATGACCGCGCTGTCGAAGCGGAAATTGATACGGAAACCGAAAGCAGCCTGATCCGAAGCCGGGTGGCGCTCTTCCCGAGGCTGCGCCTGGGTCGTTGCGACCTGAGACGGCGGCATCGGCGATGCAACAGCGTCCTCGACCGGAGCCGGGGCCATGGCCGACGCGGGAGCCGCCTGACGGCGATCGGTCGACTCATAGGAGGCGTGGGTCGTCGAGGGAGAAGGAGCGTTGCTTTGGGCCGACTTCACGGCGCCGCCGATGATCTCGATGCTGCGGTAGCGGGGAGCGGGTGCGGGAGCGGCCAGCAGTTCCTGCACTTCGGAGACGCTCGGCGGCCGGTCGAACATCTTGACCTCTCCCGCCATCACGGGGGCCGCGAATGCGGGAGCGAGAAGAAGTGCGGTGACGGCGCTGCGGGAGAAGATGCTGTGCATATCAGGTCTCCATGTCAGGTATTGCCTCTGCATGGGAAGACTTTGACGGACAGGTGGACCGCCCGCAGTGAAGGGGTTCATATGTTCGGAAAAAAGCCGTCCGGAAGTACGAAAGAACGGCGACTTACCTACAGCACCGCCGTCCGGGCCTTAATGGCTTCGATCCGGCTGACGATCTCGTAATCGACCTCCCCCGTTCGCCAGTCCTGAAGCTGCTGGACGATGCGGTGACGGATGCCGGACAGGTTGTCCATGGTGGCGCGCACCGTCGTCTCGCATTCGCCCTTGGGCACCAGCGGAATGATCCGCATGATCTCGGCGATGCGGCGGTGGTCGATGTTCTGCCGGTCCGCCATGGCTGCCTGCCACAACTCGCAGACGTCGAGCCAGCCGTCGAGCAGCCAGGCCAGCCGGTCCATCGAGTGGCGCAGGCGGGCAATGTTGGTTTCCCAGCCAGCGAAGAACGCCGGCAGGTTCCTGATCTCGCGGTCGATCTCCCCGATCATGCGCTCGGCCATCCGGGCGGTCACTCCGGCGGTTTCGGCGGCAAGATGGCCGGTAGCGCCGATATTGGCGGCGGAAATCGACGTCCGCAGCTCCTCCAGCTGGCGCAGCGTGCGGCGCAGGTATCCGGCGTCCTGCTCGTCGGCGAAACCCAGCGGTCCCATGGCGTCGCTCAGTTCGAGCAGCCTGCTTCGGCACAGCTCCGGCGGCTGCCGGGTAAGCTTGGAGAACACGTCGGAGACCTGGACGATGATGCTCTCGCCGACGCGGCCCCGGACGCGGCGCATCAGGTCGTCGGTGGTCTTGTCGAGCACGCCGGTCAGCCGGATGATCCGGCGCAGCATGGCTTCGCGGGTGAGTTTCTCGTCCTGCGCGATCCGCTCGATGGCGATCGTCGCGGCGGCGGCCGCTTCCGCTCCGGCAAGGCCGGTCCGTGCGACCCGATGGGCCGCCAGACGCATCCGCATCGGCGTGATCGCGTCGGCCAGACTGATTTCCGCCTGGAGCGCCCTGTCGTGCAGGGTCAGCCGCAGGACCGAGGCCAGCCCTTCCCAGGGAAAGACGTAGATCGAGCGGCCGCCGGAAAAGCCCATGACGAGCACTTCCAGATGGTTCGTCCTGCTGTCGCGCCTGAAACGGGAAAAGGCCAGTTCCGGCGTCGTGAACGCAACGGTGGTGCCGCGCTCGTCGAAAGTGGACGGCGCGTAATCATAGGCGAGGTGGAGCGTCTGCGCGTCGCCGCCCAGAGCCGCGCGGGGCGGCTCCGCCGTCTTCGCGGCGCCATTCCTGGTCAGGGCTGGCCTATTCATGGGTCGTGTTCATCGCTTGGATGATCTTCAGGAAGAATTGCGCCGGATCGCTGCTTTCGGCGAAGCCTAGCTGCACCGCGCAGTCCTCGAGCATTTCCAGCACCGTTTCCTCGTTGCTGATCGGTTCGATCGAGCGGGCGACCTGCACCGCGACGGCCAGCGCGTCCTGCTTCTGCCGCATCGTGCCGGCAACGCGCGCCGCCGCGATTCGGTCCAGCCGGGCGCCGACGGACTCGATTGCGGTCTTCGCCAGCTCCTTCAGGTCAGCCGGCGGATCGTAGACGTGATGGATGGCGGCCTGGACCTTGGCGACCGCAAGGATGGTCTGGCCGAGAGCCTTGATCTCGTCCACGGTCGGCAGGTTTTCCCCGGTCGCTCCGGTGAACGAGGCGACGCCGGCCCCTGCGGCCTTGGCGAACTGCCCGCCCAGGAACTCGTGGATACGTTCCTCCATCCGATCGATGCTCTCGCCGATCTGGCGGTTCAGGTGAGGCGAGGCCAGCCGCATGACGCCAAGGCTTTCCGCCGAGGCACGGACCTGGTCCGCCGCCGCGTTGAGGCCGGCCGGCGTCGTCAGCGCCTCGGCGAAACCGGCTTTCAGCGCCTCGCCCTCCCTGGCGACCATGATCTCGCAGACTTCGGAGGCGATCGACGCGCCGGCGCCCCTCGCCGATTTTTCGGCAAGGGCTTCGATCAGGTGGCCGGAATGATCGGCCAGCTCTTCGTCCATCAGCAGCACCAGGAAGAACAGCTTGTACCATCGCTGATCGCCCCGCCCGGCGGTGGCCTGCCGCGCCAGCGCCATCACGGAACGGGTGTATTCATCCCCGATGCCGATCAACTGCTCCGACGCGATGATCTGGCGCTTGGCGGTCAGGATCTCGTCCCGCATCTGATAGATGGCATGGATTTCCTCGACGACGTCGGGCAAGTCGCGATGCATCGCCGTCAGCCGGGCGGGCATCTCGCGGTCGCTGGATAGTGCTGATCTGATCTGCGATACGGCGTCGGCGTAGGACGCCAGGAGTTGGCGGTGCTCCACCATGGGGCATGGCTGAGGCATCAGCATCTGGTTGGATGCATCGATGCGGTCGATCGTCTCGTGGTCGGTCAAGCGGTCCTTGACGAGCGACCAGAGAGGACCGACGCAATTTCGCGGAATGCTGCCGAAGGTCCTCATGCGCGGGGTATCGTTGGACAGCAGGCTCTCGAACGGCAGGCAGAACAGCCTCGATGCCGTCAGGCGGCGCAGGGGGCGGATCTTCTTGAGCCTGTGACGGATCTGATCCTTAAGCTGGCCGCGCAACTGGCCATCAGGCATTTTGTCCGCAAGAGCATAGACCATCTTGATCTTCTCTTCGGAAAGCTGATCCAGTTCTTTTCTTTCCGGCAACTGCATAGCTTCAAGACCCCTTGCCCATACCGGCAACAATAAACTTTTGCATAAAATTAAAATACACTATCGATAGAACTAGCCATCGGTGCCTCGTATCCCCGAACAGGATGCCTCGCAAGGTTAACTCTCTCGAGGTATGTCTTGAACTAAGACTTTGGGTATATTGATTGAATATACCTCTTTTTATAGGTCATCAATGCCTGAATATAGTCTAAAATGGTACCCATTGAAGTTGGCCGGCGCTGTTATCTTGTGCTTACAGGGGGTACGTTATGAGTGGAGCAACAGCGTTCGGCCAAGCCTCGGATGTCGTCCATGACACGGTGCCGTCAACCTTCGAGGAGCGGGGGACGACGATTCCGTTCACGACGCCGGAGCTGGCATACTGCCGTCTGCGGCGCGGCAGCCGGGGCACTTTGGAAATCCTGGTGAACGGCTTCTCCGGAGGACGCTGTACCTATGTCTTCCCCTGGACAAGCATCCCGCAGGTCGTCCGCCTGTCCCTTCACGACAAGGCGCTGCATGCCGAAATCTCCTATTCCGACGCGACGACGCCCGACAAGATCAGGATGGCGGCGTACCGCGTGGCTCGCACGGGGCTGGGCGGTCCGGAACTGATCGAGCAGGCCAACAAGTCGCTGGAACGGGAAGCGACGGAGAAGCTGGCCAGCGGCTTCTTCCTGATGCTGCGGGTGATCGAGGCGACCGGCGTCAATACCGACCGGGCGGCCCTGGCCCTGATCAACATCCATTCGCCCGAAGGGCGGACGATGGTGAAGCAGGCTTTCCGGCGGCTTGGCGAAACCATCGGCATCACACCCGAAGCCTGCCACCAGCGAATCCTGGAATTGAGCGAAATCATCCAGCCTATCGGTTTCGAGATCGAGGGGCAGCGCGGCCGCCTCCGCCAGCTCCTGCACCGGCTCAGCCGTTTCAGGGACGAGGTGATCCGCGCCGACAGCGGCGGCACGACGCGCACCTTGGCCGAAGTGGCGCAGCTCACCATGCGGATCGGCAACTCGATCCTGTCGGACGTGGACCGCGACATCGCCAACATCGTCCGGTTCGTCGCCGAATGGGATTTCCGCATAACGTCGGCCCGCCAGAACATGGAGCGCCTGTCGTGGCTGCTGGACGGCTGGGGGCAGGTCTGCGACCTTTGGGACGGAGCCGACGGCGACAGGACCCTGGGACGGCACCAGCGGATCACCGAAATCATGCGGATCATTCCCGTGGTTCCGCGCAGCGAGAGCCAGACCCGCATCCATGTCGAGCCCGCCGACTTCCAGCGCCGCCAGAACCGGATCGTTCAGCAGAACGAGGACTGGCGCACCGGTCAGGTGGACAGCGAAATGTCGGCGCGTATGGGCAAGCTACAGGCCCGGAACCAGACCTGATCGTGGACAGAGGATAAATCGATGTTCGATCAGGGCACCAGAGCCGCCGGCAACGATGAGGAATTCGTCAGGGTGGTGGACACATCGGGCGAATTGATGGGCCAATTCCCGTCGTCCCGGATCGCGCGGGAATTCGCGCGCCGCATGATCGAGGCCCGGAAAGCCTCCACCCTCATCGTGGAATGGTCGAAGCATGGCCGGCGCGGCCAGTTGGCGATCACCCGCAAGAACGTCGATGCGGCCGACCGCAGGCTTCGGGAATTGAAACACCAGAACGAGCGGCGTGCCCGCCGCTGGGCCAACCTGATAAGCGCCATCGCTGTGACCACTATCGGCATGCTGGCGCTGCTCAACGTCGCCGGCGCCTATATGGAAGCCCGCCAGGGCAGGCAGGGTCAGCAGGCCGTTCAGATCAGGACCGGCGGCTGAAGGGGACGGTTGATCCGCCCCACGCTCCGCCGCCGGATACCACCGCCAGACACCACCGGCAGCCTCACCGCATCATTCCGCAGCCGCGACGCTCACGCCAAGCTTACGGGCGTCGAACTGGGCACGGAGCCGGTCGCGAGCCTCGATCATGGCATCGAGATCGTCGAGTTCGCAGGCGTCCTGACATTCGTTGCAGAACTCCCTGGCAACCCGCACGTCGTTCATCAGGACATCGAGCTCGTCGATGAACCGGTTCATTCCGGAAATCATGAGCTCGGCCGCGGCGCCGACGATCCAAGCCTGACGCTCGATCCCTTCGAAAACATCGTCGCCCTTGACGCGAGCGGCGGCCGGCACAGCAGCGGTACGGCTCCGGGCCGCGCGCACCTCCGCCA